>NZ_JBARZC010000067.1:0-6055 GCF_049649345.1 Henriciella sp.
TCCACTTTGGTCACCAAACACATCGCTGGAACCCAAAGATGAAGCAATTCATCTATGGCGACCGTGCCGGCATTCACATCATGGACCTGTCGAAGACGGTTCCGTTGCTTCACCAGGCCCTGGTCCAGATTCGCGATACAGTTGCAAAAGGTGGCCGCGTTCTGTTCGTTGGGACCAAGCGTCAGGCCGCTCAGCCGATCGCAGAAGCCTCGCAGCGCTGCGCCCAATACTACATGAACCATCGCTGGCTCGGCGGCACGCTGACCAACTGGTCGACCGTTTCGAAATCCATCAAACGTCTTCGTGAGCTTGATGAGGTCCTGTCCGACCGGGATGCGTCTGGCCTGACCAAGAAAGAGCTTCTCAACATTGAGCGCGAGCGCGACAAGCTTGATCGCGCCCTTGGCGGTATCGCCAATATGGGCGGCCTGCCGAGCCTCATGTTCGTGATCGACACGAACAAGGAGTCGATTGCGATCAAGGAAGCCAAGAAGCTTGGTATTCCGGTCGTTGCCGTGATCGATACCAATTGCGATCCCGATGATGTCGACTTCCCGTTCCCGGGCAATGACGACGCGGCCCGCTCGATTTCGCTTTATTGCAACCTCGTTGCAGATGCCGTGCTGGATGGTCTTGCAGAATCCTCTGTCGGCCTCGACATGGACCTTGGCGAAGCCGAAGACGTGGACGCTATGGTTGCAGCCGATGTTGCCAAGGCTGACGATGCGTCTGATGAAACGGCTGACAAGGCCGAAGCAGGCGACAAAGAAGTCAAGGCTGAAAGCTAAAACAAAACTCAATCCAGAAGGAAACTTCGAGATGGCACAGATTACCGCCGCCCTGGTCAAGGACCTGCGCGACCGCACGGGCGCAGGCATGATGGACGCAAAGAAAGCCCTCGTGGAAAACGATGGCGACATGGAAGCCGCAATCGACTGGCTGCGTGCGAAAGGCCTCTCCAAGGCCGCCAAGAAATCAGGCCGCGCAGCTGCTGACGGCCTCGTCGCAGCGATCGTTTCTGACGATGGCAAGTCCGGCGTTCTCGTTGAGCTTAACGCTGAAACCGACTTCGTTGCCCGCAATGAAAAGTTCCAGACGGCTCTCCGGCAGGTTGCCGATGTGGCCATGACCACTGATGGCGATGTCGAGGCGGTCAAAGCCGCTCCAGCCCCGTCTGGCGATGGCACTGTAGGCGACATGATTACCGCACTCGTGGCGACAATTGGCGAAAACATGACGCTGCGCCGCACGGCAAAGCTTGACGCGCCAAATGGCCAGGTCGCGGCCTATGTCCACAGCGCAGAAGCTGAGAATATGGGCAAGATCGGTGTCCTGGTCGCGCTCGAAGGTGATGATGCCGGCAAGATCGCCGATGCGGGCCGCAAGGTTGCCATGCATGTGGCTGCCACGAGCCCGGCCTCTGCAACGACGGCCGACCTTGATCCGGAACTGGTCGAGCGCGAGCGTCAGGTGCTGACCGATCAGGCCCGCGAAAGCGGCAAGCCCGACAATGTCATCGAAAAGATGATCGAGGGCCGGCTCAACAAGTTCTACAAGGAAGTTGTCCTCGTCGAGCAGCCATTCGTGATGAACCCGGACCAGACGGTCGGCAAATTCATCGAAGAGCAGGGCGCAAAGCTGATCGGCTTTGTGCGCTTCACGCTCGGCGAAGGCGTCGAGAAAGCTGAAGACAACTTCGCAGCAGAAGTTGCCTCGATGACGTCTGGCTCCTAAGCCACCGTAATTGCATCCAAAAGAGCCCGGCTGCCCATGACAGGCAGCCGGGAATCCTTTACCAGCAATTCGGCCCAGGAGTTCCATATGCCCGCAGACACCGAAAGATCAGACGACCTCGTTTACGAACGCGTTCTTTTGAAATTGTCGGGCGAGGCCCTGATGGGGCCTTCGGAGTTCGGAATCCACATGCCGACCTGCCTCACTTTTGCTGAGGAAATTGCGACCGCGCTGAAGGCAACCGGCGTAGAGCTTTGCCTTGTGATTGGCGGCGGAAACATCTTCCGGGGTCTGGCAGGTGCAGCGAACGGCATGGACCGCGCGCAGGCCGATTCAATGGGCATGCTGGCGACCGTAATGAACGCCCTCGCCATGCAGAGCGCCCTTGAGCAGATCGGGGTGCCGACGCGCGTTCAGTCTGCCATTCCAATGAATACGGTCTGTGAGTCCTATATTAGGCGCAGGGCGATCCGGCATATGGAAAAAGGCCGGGTCGTTATTTTCGCGGCCGGCACAGGCAATCCTTATTTCACGACAGACACGGGCGCAGCGCTGCGCGCAGCCGAGATGAATTGCGATGCCATGTTCAAGGGCACGCAGGTCGACGGGGTCTATTCTGCCGATCCCAAGAAGGATGCAAATGCCGAGCGCTATGACCAGCTCGGCTATCAGGAAGTGCTCGCGCGGGACTTGCGTGTCATGGATGCGTCAGCCGTCAGCCTCATGCGCGACACAAACATACCGATCGTGGTATTTTCTCTCCATAATAAGGGCGCCTTGCAGGATGTCCTTACTGGAAAGGGAACATCGACGGTCATTTCGTAACATGCGAGAGTAGACACTATGAGCCTAGACAAAAAAGACCTCGAACGCCGTATGGATGGCGCCCTGGCATCGCTTCAATCAGATCTGCAGGGCCTGCGCACAGGGCGCGCTTCCGTGAACCTTCTGGATTCGGTGATGGTGCCCGCCTACGGTTCAGATATGCCGCTCAGTCAGGTGGGTTCGGTTTCGGTGCTGGATGCGCGCACAATTGCCGTGAACATCTGGGACAAGTCTGTGGTCGGAGCGGCCGACAAAGCCGTCCGCGAGGCCGGGCTCGGTCTTAATCCGGTGACCGATGGCACAACGCTTCGTATCCCGATTCCGGTCCTCAATGAGGAACGCCGTGTCGAATTGACCAAGGTTGCGGGCAAATATGCCGAGGCGGCCCGCGTTGCTATTCGCAATGTCCGCCGGGACGGTATGGACCAGCTGAAGAAGGCCGAGAAAGACGGCGAAATCAGCGAGGACAAGGCCCGTGGTCTGTCTGACGATGTCCAGAAAATGACCGACACACACATCGCGCGTGTGGACGAGATGGTGAAGAACAAAGAAGCGGAGATCATGCAGGTTTGACCAATCCGTCTGCTGCCTCTTCCAGAGAATCTGCTATTCGTGCGGACGCCGCAGGGATGCCCGCACATATCGGCATCATCATGGATGGCAACGGACGATGGGCAACCCGTCACGGTATGCCTAGAGCCGTAGGGCATGAACGGGGTGTCGAAGCGCTTCGGCGGACCGTAAAAGCTGCGCAGAAATTCGGTCTCGAGTATCTGACTGTTTACTCTTTCTCGACGGAAAACTGGCGCCGGCCGATGGCGGAGGTGAGCGCTCTGTTCGCGCTCCTCAAGACCTTCGTTAAACAGGACCTCGCCAGGCTGAAGCGTGAAGGGGTTTGCATTTCGGTTTTCGGGACGCGGGAGGGGCTGCCGGATGATGTCCGCGCGCTGCTTGAAAAGGCCGTCAGGGAAACTGCGGACAATACAGCCTTCCATCTTGGCATCGCATTCAATTATGGGGGGCGCGAAGAGATTGTCCGGGCAACCCGCAAGATCGCTGATGAAGTCCGCCGCGGGAAGATCGACCCGACAGACATCACCGAGCACGTGATGTGCGAGGCCCTGGATACTGCGCATTACCCAAACCCGGATCTGATCATCCGTACCGGCGAAGAGCACAGGCTCAGTAACTTTCTGGTCTGGCAGGCGGCCTACGCAGAACTCGTTTTCCTGGACGTCCTGTGGCCCGATTTCGGCGAAGACGGCCTGCTCTCGGCCATCGAGAATTTCGCTTCTAGAGAGCGGCGGTTTGGCGGACTGAAAACCGGAGCGGCTTGAGAATGGTCGCGTCCGCTCCGGCAAGCCACAAAAGCCGCGAACTTCTCCTGCGGCTGCTGTCGGCTGCGGTACTCATTCCGTTTGCCCTTTTTGTGGTCTCGCAGGGCGGTACGGCCCTTGGCCTTTCCTGCGCCTTGTTTGCCGCCGTGATGGGGTATGAATGGGCGCGCATGACCGCCTCGCCAAACATGCCGCTCGCAGCAGTGTTTTCTGCATTGCCAGCCATTGCGGCGACGTTTTCTGGCTTTGAGCTCGCCGCGCTCGTTCTGCTCATTTGCGGCGCCGTCGTTGGTGCGCTGCACCCATCAAGTGTTAGCGACAAGGTTGGCGCGGCTTTTGGACTCTTTTACTCGGCAGGCTTGCCGCTGGCGCTTTTCCTGCTGCGTGATGGCGACTGGAACGGGCAAGCGGCCGCTCTTATTCTCATGGGTACGGTCTGGGCGTCCGACTCGGGAGCATACTTTGCCGGCAAAGGGTTTGGAGGTCCGCCTCTGTCACCCAAAGATTCACCCTCGAAAACCTGGAGTGGCGCCTTGGGGGCGGTCTTATGCAGCGCGCTTTGCGGGCTGATTGCAGCCGGGATCCTCGATACTGAGCGTGTACCATGGTTGTTCGCCGGCATCGCCATCTCTGTCTCCGCACAATGGGGCGACCTGTTCGAGTCCTCGCTCAAGCGCCGCTTCGGCGTAAAAGACACAAGCGGATTTTTGCCAGGGCATGGCGGCGTGATGGACCGCGTCGACGGGCTTGGCATGGCATGCGTAGTTGGCCTGGTGGTTCTCACCGTGTTTGAACCGCTCCCCGGCCTATTGGGACTGGACGGTTAGCATGGCGCGGACGCTCACCATTCTTGGCGCGACCGGTTCGATTGGTAGCTCGGCGCTCGCCGTTGTCGATCACTGCAACCGCACTGAGGATTGCGAACACTTCGAAATAGAGGCGCTGACCGCGCATAAGGACGTCCACAGCCTCGCTGACCGCGCGATCAAGTATGGAGCGAAACGGGCGGTCATTGCAGACGCGGCCCTCTATGCCGACTTGAAAGAGGCGCTGGATGGATCGGGGATCGAACCCATGGCCGGTTCCGACGCTCTAGAAGAGGTTGCGCGCATTCCAGTCGATCGGGTTCTGGCGGCTATTGTGGGCATTGCCGGCTTGAAATCCTCGCACGCCGCACTTGATGCGGGAAACAGTGTCGCCCTCGCTAATAAGGAGAGCATGGTCTGCGCCGGAAGCCTGCTGAAAACCGTCGCCGCCGCCCGCGGCGCTGCGATCATTCCGACTGACTCAGAACATAATGCGATGTTTCAGGTCATGGAGCGGGGCGGCGACGTCGAACGTCTCATTCTGACCGCATCAGGCGGGCCGTTTCGCGAGACGCCGGCCGAAAAGCTCAAACGCGTGACCCCCAAGGAAGCCTGCGCCCATCCGAACTGGTCGATGGGGCGCAAGATATCTGTCGATAGCGCAACCTTGATGAACAAGGCGCTGGAGCTGATCGAGGCCTCCTACCTGTTCGATTTTCCTGAAGACCGGATTGATGTTTTGGTCCACCCGCAATCTGTAATACATTCACTTGTTGCATATCGAGACGGCTCGACTTTGGCGCAGCTCGGAACGCCCGATATGCGCACACCGATCGCACACGCCTTGTCCTGGCCAGAAAGGCGTCTGAGCACGGATGTCAAACGGCTGGATCTCGCCGAGTGGGCGTCGCTGACGTTTGGAAAAGTGGACGATACGCGCTTTCCTTCCATTCGGCTGGCCCGGCATGCTCTGAATATGGGCCCGGCGGCGCCGGTCGTTCTGAATGCTGCAAATGAAGTGGCTGTATCTGCTTTTCTAGAAGGAAAATGCCGCTTTCTCGACATAAGGTGGATAGTTGAAGAGGCACTTGGTCTGGATATTGCGCAATCCCTGAAAACCGGCAGCGATCTCGGTCTGGGCGACGTGATGTCCCTCGATCAGGAGAGCAGACGCCGGAGTGATGAACTGGTTGCTGCAGCCGGTGCCCAAATGAGGAGCGAAGCGCAATGATGGACATGCTGAGCCAAGGCCCGATTTTCATTGTCAGTCTGGTTTTCCTGCTGGGAATCGTCGTCGTGGTTCACGAATATGGCCATTACCTAGCCGGGCGGGCCTATGGCGCCGCTGCAGAA
>NZ_JBARZC010000068.1:0-5373 GCF_049649345.1 Henriciella sp.
CGTCGGGATCGCGATAAACAATAGCGCTAGATGGTTCACCCCCAGACCTTCCTCCACCCCAAACCGCCGATCCATCTTCTGCAATCTGAATGCGAATGGCGTCGCCATAGTAAACTTGCGCCTCTTCCAGCATCTCCGCCTCAGTTTCCGCCACGAAGATTTTTTTAGGTGAGTACGGCACATCGCTTTTCAGATCGTCCAAGGTAGGACCAAACCAAGCCGGAATCCTATGTCCCCACCAGAGCTGGCGGCTGATGCACCAGGGCTGGATGTTGTCCATCCAGTTGTAATAGGTCTTGGTCCAGTTCTCGGGCACGAATTTGGTCTTGCCAGAGCGCACCGCCTCGATGGCCGGCTTGGCGAGCTCTTCGGCGTTCACATACCACTGGTCGGTCAGCCACGGTTCGATGACGACGCCGGAGCGGTCGCCGAAGGGCTGTTCGATCTTCTTCTTCTCGATCTCGACCAGAAGTCCAAGCGCCTCGAAGTCTTCCTCGATCTTCTTGCGCGCCTCGAAACGGTCGAGACCGCGATAGGCCTCGGGAATGCCCGCAGCCTCAGCCTCAGCGCCGTCCACGATCGCGGCGATCTGGGTCAACACATTGAGGCGCGGCAGGCCAGCCCGCTCGCCGACCTGGAAGTCGTTGAAATCGTGCGCGGGGGTGATCTTCACCGCGCCGGATCCCTTTTCAGGGTCGGCATGTTCATCGGCGACGATGGGGATGCAGCGGCCCACGATGGGCAGGTCCACGAACTTGCCGACGAGGCCCTTATAACGCTCATCATCGGGGTGAACGGCAACGCCGGTGTCGCCCAGCATGGTTTCGGGCCGGGTGGTGGCGACGACGATATAGTCACGCGTCTCGGTGCCGGCCGGATTCCCGTCTTCATCAAAGACCGGGTGCTCGTAGGTCACGCCGTCTGCGAGCGGATAGCGAAGATGCCAGAAAGCGCCCTGCACTTCCTTCTGCTCCACCTCGAGATCGGAGATCGCCGTCTGGAAATGCGGGTCCCAGTTCACAAGCCGCTTGTCGCGGTAGATGAGGCCGTCCTCGTACAGCTTCACGAAGACTTTCTTCACGGCTTCGGAAAGCCCGTCATCCATAGTGAAGCGCTCATTCTCCCAATCGCAGGAGGCACCGAGGCGTTTCAGCTGCTTGATGATCTGGCCGCCGGACTGTTCTTTCCACTCCCAGACGCGCTCGACAAATTTCTCGCGGCCGAGGCTGGCGCGGCTCTCATTGCCGCCATCTGCGGCCAGCTGGCGCTCGACCACCATCTGCGTCGCAATGCCGGCATGGTCTGTGCCCGGCTGCCAGCGGACATTCTTGCCGCGCATCCGCTCAAACCGGACGAGAATGTCCTGCAGCGTGTTGTTCAGGGCGTGGCCCATATGGAGGACGCCGGTGACGTTCGGTGGCGGGATGACGATGGAATAGGCCTCGGCGCTTGTGTCGCCAGAGGGGCGGAAGCATCCGGCCTCCGCCCAGCGCTCATAGATGCGCTGTTCTGCATTGGCAGGGTCAAAGCGTTGGTCGAGCATCAATCTATTCCATCAGGTCAGTAAACAAACAAAAGGCGCGCCGGTCAGGGCGCGCCTCGTCTCTATATCAGGGTGTGAACGAGGGTCTAGCGCGCCATGCGGGCGATGCGCTGTACTTCCTCTTCGACCTTGCGCTCAACAATGCCTGGCAGATTCGCATCAAGCCATTCCTTGATCATCGGGCGAAGGAGCTCGCGCATCAGGCCGTCGAGCGTATTCGGATTGCCATCGTCGTCGGTTGACTGTTTGACCATCAGCTTGCCGAGCGCGCTAGCTGCGGCGCCGGCGATGCGTTCATCGGTCAGGCCGGACGACGCCGGCTCAGGCGATGTTTCTGGCGCTGTTTCGGTTTTACCGCGCAGCATGCTTGTCTCCTTGCGGACCGGTTCTTCAACGTGTTGCGCCGCGGCAGGTTCTGGCTGAGGCGCAGGCGCGGCGGGTTCTGCCTCTTCGACAACATCCCATTCCGGCTCAATCGTCGCAAGCGAATCTTCAACCATCGGCTCATCAGCGTCGAGATCAACGGCCTCGAAGTCGAAATCTTCCAGCTCGTCTTCCGGCGCCGGCGCGGTGAGCGGCTCTTCCTCCACCTTGTCAGCGGTCAGTTCCTCGAACATCTCCTCGTCGACATCGGTCAGCAATTCGCCTCCCTCATCGTCGTCGCCGATTGTGTCGAAGTCGTCATCGCCAGGCTGGGACAAGGCCTCCACATCGCCGTCGCTTTCCGCGATGACATCATCAAGGGACAGATCGTCAAAGCCATCCTCGTCGGAAACGGCGACTGAGACCTGAGGCTCTTTCTGCGCTGTGGGCTGTCCGGCCGCTTGGGCGGGTTCGCCATCATCGGCAATGATTTTGCGAATGGAGGCGAGAATTTCCTCCATAGTCGGTTCAGCTTGCGCTTTGTCGGCCATACCCAGCTCCCGAAAGGTCAATAATGTGTGCCTTATTTGGCTACACCGCGTCGGTTAATAGGATGTTATGATGGATTCGTAAGCAGATTGCACGTCAACCAGCTGTTAGCGAATGCCTATCCCCAGACTTTCCGGCGTCAGCTGGCCCATGGCAGCAAGCAATTGGTGGGCGGCGACATATCTGTTGCGTTCTGACGTTGCGAGCGCAAGGCGGGCTTCGAGCAGTTGCTGTTCCTGATCGAGCACATCGAGCGTCGTGCGAAAGCCGACCATTTGTTCCTCACGGGCGCCCTCATAGGCGATTTCAGCCGCCTCGACCTGGCGCTGGGAGGCCTCGACCGCCCGCTCGGAGGCTTCATAGCCATACCAGGCCTGCGCAATACTCGCGCGGATCAACCGTTCTGTCTGGGCAATCTGAGCCTGGGCCTGACTCTGTGCGAGACGCGCTTCGCGCAGCCGAGACGTATTCAGCCCGCCGGTAAAAAGCGGAATACGGGCCTGCGCGCCGGCGACCATGCTCGAATCGGTGAAGCCATCCTGGTGGTATTCCTGAACGCCGGCCTGGGCGATCGCAGAGACTTCAGGGCGCAGCGCGCCGCGCGCCACCTTTATCGCTTCACGGGCCGCTTTCTCTGCGTGCCGGGCCGCTTCGAGAGACGGGTTCTGCGCCACAGCAACCGCAACTGCCTGTTCCAGTGTTTCGGGCAAGTCCGGCGCAGGCGGCGGCGGGACGAGCTCGCCTGCTTCGAGCCCGGTCAGGACGGCGTAGAAAGCGAGACTGCCTTCCAGATCGGCCTCAGCGGCGGCGAGTTGGGCGCGCCCGCCTTCCAGACGCGCCCCGGAAAGAGCGACATCGGTCCGGGTGACATCGCCCACGTCGAACCTGTCCTGCGAGGCCGTCAGCTGGCCTCCGAGCAGTTCGATACTGTTGTTTCTGATCGCGATCACGTCGCGGTCGCGGATGATGTTCACATAGGCCGTGACCGTATCGAGCATCAGCGACTGGATGGTCGCATCGAGCTGGGAACTGGCGGCGCTCGCGCCGGCTTCGGCCTGACGGACACCCGCGCTCAGCCGCCCGCCAGTATAAAGTGGCAGGCGGGCTTCCAGCTGCGCAGACGCAACAGGCCGATCGCCGAGATTAAAGGCGAAGGGGCGGTTTGAATCGATTGATTCGTAAACATAGCTACCGAACACATCGACGGTCGGCCGGCGCTGCGCGCGGGCCTGATTGATGCGCTCACCGGCAATCTCTGCGCTGACGCGTTCGGCACTGATTTCCGGATTGTTGAGATAGGCGGCTGTCAGCGCGTCGTGCAGCGTGTCGGCCGCTGCCTGGAGATTGAGCGTCAGGGCCAGCACACCGCCGCTTGCCAACAATCGTGCGAGCTTCATTCCACTCTCCGCCATCCGTTCCCGGCACTAGACTAGGCCGGAATTAGCAAAAAGTGAACAGTGTTCACTTCTGAAGCGAACTGTAGATTCAAGAACGCCCGGACGCGCTAGAAGGCGAAGCTTTTCTTCTGGCGGAAACCCGGCAGTTCAGGCGGGCAGGCATCGAAGACATCGCGGTAGGATGTCGTATCGCCCGCGCGGGTATAGATGCGGCCACGGCCCAGATCGCGGCCGACAGGAACGGCCAGTCCGAGACGCCCGCCTTCGGACAGCTGGCTGAACCAGGTCTCGGGCACCTGTTCGACCATACCGGTCACGAGAATGGCATCGAACGGGCCCTGATCTGCAAGGCCATCATGCAGATTGCCCTGAACGGCAACGGCGCGGTCGATGCCGAGCCTGGCGAACCGGTCGGACATTTCATCGACCAGCTGCTCGTCCTCCTCCAGCGCGATCGCCGTCTCTACGATCTTGGCAAGCAGCGCGGTCTCATAGCCGGCACCAGCGGCGATAACGAGCGCGATATCATTTGGCTGCGGGTCGAGCGCCTTCAGCATCTTGCCGAGGTCACGCGGCGTCCAGAGGGCGCGTCCGTCACTCGTCTCGATCTCGTATTCGGCGTAGGCAATGGGCTGGTCGGCCTTGGAGACAAAGGCTTCGCGCGGGGTGTGCAGAAAAGCCGAGACGATTTCCGCATCCGTCACATCGTTCGGGCGGATCTGTGAATCGACCATGATCCGGCGCATTTTCGCAAAATCCATGGAGAGGCATCCTTCAGGCTCGATCAGTCTGAGCCCGCAATATATGAGGCCGCCGCGGCTGGCAATGTGGCCATATGTGTGAAACGCGGTTTTCGGTGATTGCAAGCATGAGGGCGCGCTGCTATCAGATCGCCTCGCTCTGATCAGGCCCTGTGGCGGAGTGGTGACGCAGCGGATTGCAAATCCGTGTACCCCGGTTCGATTCCGGGCGGGGCCTCCAGGCTATTCCCCAGAGATCGCGCCAGAGACGATGCTGGCCCAGTCATTGTGTGCCGAAACACGACGAAAACGGGCGTTTGGCGAGCATCAATTCCGGCCCTAGATTTTACCAGAGGCTGGTGATTCTCGCGGCCCTTACCATCTTAGGGCGAACTATAATCCTCATTTTTTCAAGGCGCTAATCGCTTCTGCGTCATGCCTCAGGCGAGTTGGGTACGCCTAAATTCGCGTTTGGCACGAACTCTGCCTCAGAGAGCCCCATAACCCGTTCAATTGCGGTCATGAGGACTCACTTATGTGGAACAATGTGCAGCTCAACGCCCAGGTCAATCTGCTGGACCAGCCGGAAATCTTACCCCTGGCGCCCAAACCCTCTGCTGAAGTTGTCCAGCTTCACGCCAATCCGTGCCAGATCCTGGCGGACGCGATGGCGGCCTATCTGCAAAGGGACGAAGATCTCGCCAAGCGCGGCGATGCGGTCCTTGAAATGAGCTTCCTTCTGAGGCGCGCCCTGTCCGTCAATCTGGACGACATGGCCCCC
>NZ_JBARZC010000069.1:0-9057 GCF_049649345.1 Henriciella sp.
CGGCGATGTGAAAACCGTAACGCAGAAGGCGCGCAGCTCTCCCATGGTCCGGGTGATGCTGCTCGACGAGTCTGGCGCCCTTCTCGGCGACTCCTATGCGCCGGTCACCCCGTCGCGCATCCCGGCCGGCGCGCTTGGCCAGTTCACGACCCAGATCGAAAACCCGCCCTTCGAAGCTTTCGAGCTCGAACTGCAATTTGCCCCCGAATCGGATGCAGGGCCGCGCACACAATCGGTCGCTGATTCGTCCGATGCGACCCTCAGGCTACCCGCCGGGAGCGCAGAGTGAGCGCAGATCTGCCGAAATTCGATGTCGTCCTCTCTGAAGAAGACCTGATGGCCCGCATCGAAACGCTGGCCGACACGCTTGCTCCGCGTCTGACCGGCGACTGGTCTGCGATCAACATCCTTGTCGGCGCGACGCCTTTTACCAGCGATCTCATGAAAGCGCTGGCCCGCCGCGACCTGCACCCTGTCCTCGATGCGCTGTGGCTGGAGAGCTACCGCGACGAGCGCGAAAGCTCCGGACGCGTGCTGGTGCGGGCCGATATCGCCCGGCCGGTAAAGGATCGCGGCGTCCTGATCATCGACGATGTCTTCGACACAGGCCGCACCCTGGCCTTTGCCCGTAAACACCTGCTTGCCAAGGGCGCGCGCGAGGTCGTCACGGTGGCGCTGGCGCGCAAACCCTGGGCCCCTGAAGGCGAAGAGGATGTCGACTTCCACGCCTTTGACGCACCGGGCCGGTTCCTGGTCGGCTATGGTATGGACGATGCCGGAAAATATCGCGGCCTGCCTTATATCGGCGCGCTGGACTAAGGGCCGCCTAGCCCGTCCAGCGTACGAAGCGCACCGCCACTTCCTCATAGACCGGCCGTTTGAACGGCACGATGAGGCTCGGAATTTCCGATAGCTCGGCCCAGCGCCAGGCGTCGAATTCAGGGGTGTGCTTGTCGAGGCGGATGTCGCTGTCGGAGCCCTTGAAGCGGAGCGCGAACCATTTCTGGCGCTGGCCGATATAAGGGCCTGGCAGGCGGCGCTTCACCTCTGCCGGAAACTCGTAATTCAGCCAGTCGGTCGTCTCTTCGAGGATTTCGACGAGTTTCGGACTTACCCCGACTTCTTCTTCAAGCTCGCGAAGGGCCGCTTCGGCCGGGTCTTCCCCCTCATCGATACCGCCCTGCGGCAGCTGCCACTGGAAGGCGCCGCGGCCATTGATCCGGCGGCCCACAAAGACATGGCCCGCCTCCGAGAAAAGGGCGAGGCCGACATTGGGTCTGTAAAGTTTCGGATCGAGGGTTTTTGTGCTCACCCAGCAGTATTTAGAGCCTCAGGCTGGTCTTGCCCAGCCGCTGCGGTATCAACCGGGGCGCGAACGGCCTGTTTTTCAGGTTTCGGCGCGGCCTTCGTCACCGCGGAAACTGGAGCAAGGACAACGCCTTTCTCGCCGAGCTGGTCTGTCCACGCTTTCAGGATGTCGACCGTGATCGGATAGGCAAAGCCCGAGCCGAGCGAGGCGCCGTTTTCCAATGCCAGCGCTTCCAGCTCAAGCAGCTTGTTCTCGATTTCCGACCCGTCGGGGCGCGCATCGATCGGCGTGTCGGCCTGGCGGAAGCGAAGACCGGACGCGGCGGCCGAGGCATTGAAGGTCGAGCGGTTGAGGCTGCCATCTTCGACAAAGGCGACACCGCGCGCAGAGAGCGCCTCGGCGATTTGCGCGGTTGCGGCCTCGTCGGTCGCAAACTTGCTGCCCTGATAGTTGATCACGCCGAAATAGCCGGTCGCGCGCGACATCAGATAATCGAGACGGCCCGTCAGTTCATCCTCGCCGAGCGACCCGTAAAGCGCCTTCGGGTGTGGGCGTTCGCGGCCGAATTCATAAGGCTCCATCGGCACTTCGAGCAGGACTTCATGACCCGCCGCACGCGCCTGATGGATCCAGCCCTGCAAATTGCGCGCGGTCGGCGCGAAGGAGAGCGTCACTTCCGGCGGAAGCTCTTCGATGGCGGATTTGGTATGCGTGTAATTGATGCCGAGCCCGCCGAGAACGATGGACACGGTCGGGCGGTTTTCGGGATTGGCGAAGGGGCGCGCATAGGCACCGGCCGGTGTGCGGCCATCGTCTGCGATGACGGGCAGATAGCCAATCGAGGTGCGCTCGCTGACAGATCCGATCGGAGCGGCTGGAAGCGCCTTGATGTCGCGGGTTTCCTGCCAGGACTGGCCGGAGGAGACCGACACGCCATTGATGCGGACCGTATCGGCGTCGCCCTGGCTGAGCGAGGCACGGACCATTCTGGCCGACCCGTCTGCATAATCGACGCCGAGGCTCGGCTCGTCGCCAGCCTCGTCAAGCTCGCCATCAGTCTCGGCCGCAGCCAACTGGCGCATGCCGGGATTGACCGTGGCATCTGTCGAGGCAAAGCGGGATTTCAGCTGTGGGCGGTCAATGCCGGACGGCTCGAACAGCGCGATCTGGCGCGCGGGCGAAGCTGCGCCAGGCTCCCCTGTGAGGTGGATCACCGTGCCGGCAACAGCCGCCACGCTGGCAAAAGCAACGAGACTCAGACTTGTGTGAACAATCCCGCTACGCAGCGGCGATGGGTCTCTGGCCGCATGATGACTCATTCACTGCCTCTTCCAAAATCAACTAAAGCTTGTCCCGAACGGACAGACTGGCCCTGATTGGTTAAGAAGTTGCAAATGAATGTTAACCGGCGTTAGAGTTGTGTGTGCTCGTCATCAGCCCGCCGCGCAGCGTTTCGATCGCCCGGTCGAGCTGATAATCCTCGCCCTCATAATCTTCTGGCGGCTGGTCGTCCGGCAGGTGTGGAATGCGGCGCTCGGCCCCTTCCTCATTGGTCAGCGCGTTGGGCAGGTCAGCCTCTGAATAGCGCCTGATGCGGGCGAGTTCTTCTTCCGTCACACGCACCTGCGCGACCTCAAGATCAGGCTCGATGCCGGTCGCCTGGATGGAGCGGCCGGACGGGGTGTAATAGCGCGATGTCGTCAGCCGGATCGCACCGCGGTCTGCCCCAAGCGGGATGACCGTCTGAACTGAGCCCTTGCCGAAGCTGGCCGTGCCAAGCACCGTGGCGCGGCCACGGTCCTGCAGCGCGCCTGCAACGATTTCGGACGCAGAGGCCGAGCCATTATTGATCAGCACGACAATCGGCACATTGCGGAAGACCTGGCCATTACGCGCATTGTAACGGGCAATGTCGCCGGGCCGCCGGCCGATCGTGGAGACAACTTCGCCGCCAGACAGGAATTTGTCGCTGACGGAGATCGCCTGGTCGAGCAGGCCGCCGCCATTGTTGCGCAGGTCGAGCACGAGGCCCGCCGGGCGCCCGCCAATCTCGCGCGATGTGCCGGAAATGGCATCTTCGAGCAGTTCGGTCGTGCGCTCATTGAAGGTCGACACGCGGATATAGGCGATGTCGTCTTCGAGCACTTCATAGGTCACAGATTTCGGGCGGATGACTTCGCGCTTCAGCGTCACATCGAAAGCCTCCTCGCCTTCGCGCAGCACCGTCACGATGATTTCCGATCCGGGCGGCCCACGCATGTCACGCACCGCGTCGTCGATGTTCAGGCCGACAATCGGCGCGCCATTGATCGCGGTCAGCAGGTCGCCGCTTTCAAGGCCGGCGCGGCTGGCAGGCGTGTCATCCATGGGTGTGACGACCTTGATGAAGCCGTCTTCCATGGTGACCTCGATGCCGAGGCCGCCATATTCGCCAGAGGTCTGCACCTGCATGGCTTCGAAATCGCTGGTCGACAGATAAGAGGAATGCGGGTCGAGCGAGCCGAGCATGCCATTGATGGCCGCTTCCATGGCTTCTGTCTCGTTGATCTCGGTGACATAGTCAGCGCGGGCGCGCGCCAGGACTTCAGCGAACAGATCGAGCTGGCGATACGTCTCCGCGCGGCTGTCGATCGGTTTGGTCTCCGGCCAGGCGAAGGATGAGACGCCAACTGCAAGCCCTCCAAGAACCACCCCTATGGCCGCACCTGTCAGCATTGCTCGCATTCTCGTCTCCTCTTTGCGGCCTAGCCGCCCTTCATCCAGCGCGCTGGATTCATTGGTGTTCCGGCCTTCCTGACCTCCAGGTAGAGCTCCGGCGCCGGTACGTCGCGGTCCGGCATGCGCCCGACCGGTTCTCCCGCTTTTACCATCTGTCCGGGTGTGCCGTAAATGCGGCTCATCCCGCTCAGTAGGATATGGTAGTCATCACTTGTCGAAATGATCAAGAGCTGACCATAGCTCCTGAACATTCCGGCATATTCTATTGTGCCATCTACAGGGGCGATTACGTCGGAATCACGGCGCGGCTGTATATAGATGCCTTTCGACGACTCCCCGCCCGGCAGCTTGTCGCCCCAGCTGCGCGAGACGAGCCCGCTGGTCGGTCTCATCAGCCCGCCAAGCGCTTCTGCCCCAAGGGGTTTGAGATTGGCTGATACAATGGCCGCCGGTTTCGGCGCATCGGTTCGGGTCTTGGTCGGCGTCGTATTCGCCGCAAGCTGGATACGCTGACCGGGCTTGATGCCGGGCGCATTGGGCGCGGATGTTTCGAGCGCCACCAGAAGTTCACGCAGCGTCTTTGCCTCATTCCCGATCTTCGCGACGCGCTGGCGCAGCGCCTCGGCCTCGCCGCTGACATTCTCGAACTGCGCGCGCCGGGACGCGACCAGCTGCTCGATCTCGGCTTTCTTGAGCGCAAGACGCGCTTCAGTGGTCTCGAGCCGGGCTGTCTCCCGGCGAAGCTGCGCATCGAGTGTCTTCAGCTCGGCGATTTCCGTGGCAAGCCGGTCGGTCCGCTCATTCAGGACGGGCGCGGCCGCACTCATCAGGATCGCGGCCCGGATCGCATCATTGGCTTCGCGCGGCGCGGCAATCAGCGCCGGCGGGCGATTGCGGCCCGAAACCGCGAGGCTCGCCATGACCTCATCGAGCCCGTCATGGCTCTGCACCAGCTCGCTGCGCGCCGAGGCGAGCCGAGTGTTGATGTCGATGAGTTTGAGCTCGGAGGCCGCCGCCTGTTCCTCGCGCCGGCGGCTCTCGACCGCCGCAGCGATCAGCTCACCCTCAAGATCGGTGACGTCTTTCACCGCGGAATTCTCCGCCTTTTCAAGCGCTTCCAGCTGGCGCAGCGCCGCATCGCGCTCTGTTTCCAGCGCCCGCAATTCCTCGCGCGTGAACTCGCTCGGCGTTGCTGCGACGAGCAATCCGGCAAGCGCGATGAGGAAGAACCTGGCTCTGAAAGGCATGGCCCCAACCTTGCCACACGGGTGATGACTACAGAATTAACCGCCCCGCAGCATCTGCAGATTTGGTGGTGATATCAATTGGGGGGGATCGGGGGCAGGCCCAACGGCCTTGTGGTTCGACATCGCTCACCATGGCGGCCTTCTTCAGACGTGAGGAATAGCCGCCATGGTTGGCGCCTAAGCGACGCCCGCCTTCAGGAAGTCATGCATGTGAACCACCCCCACAGGCCGCTTGGCGTCCGTGATAATCAGCTGCGTGATGCGCTTGTCATTCATCAGCGCGAGCGCCGCAGAGGCAAGCGTGCCGGCCTCGATCGTGACCGGGTTGCGCGTCATGCCCTCGTCGATGACCATGGCCATGCGGCCCTTGGCGACGAGGCGGCGGATGTCGCCATCTGTGACCATGCCGATCAGCTCGCCCTCAGGCTCGACCACGGCAAGACAGCCAAAGCCCTTGTCGGCCATGACTTCCAGCGCTTCGGACATCATCGTGCCGGTCTTCACGACTGGTAGCTCTTCGCCCGAATGCATCAGGTCTCCTGCTGTGCGCAGCATCGCGCCGAGCTTGCCGCCCGGATGGAATATCTTGAAATCGCTGCCCGTAAAGCCGCGCTGTTCGAGCACAGCGACGGCGAGCGCATCGCCCAAAACGATCATCAACGTGGTCGATGTGGTCGGCGCGCGCGTCTCATTGCAGGCCTCGGGCGCATCCGGAACGGCAAGGCAGATGTCAGACGCCTTGCCGAGCGCGCTCGTCTCCACCGCCGTCATCCCGATCAGCGGGATGGAAAAGCGGCGCGTATAGGTGATGAGATCGTCAAGCTCCTTGGTTTCGCCGGAGCGCGACAGCGCAATCACGATATCGCCGCGCGTCACCATGCCGAGATCGCCATGGCTGGCTTCTGTCGGGTGGATGTACAGCGACGGCGTACCCGTCGAGGCGAGCGTGGCGGAAATCTTGCGCGCCACATGGCCGGACTTGCCGACGCCCGCCAGGATGACACGGCCCTCGCAGGCGACGACCTGCTGGACGGCCTCCACGAAGACATCGCCCAGCGCGTCTGAAAGCTGCTGCAGCGCATCGACTTCAGTGGCGATTACCCGCTGGCCAGAGGCGAGAATGGTTTCGTGGCTCATCACTCGTCTCCCATGGCGCGCGGCGGTCCGATCGGCTCGAAGACGACAGAGCGCACCAGCAGGGCGCGCTGCTTTTCAGGCACGACGGGGCGGATGGCGAAATAGTCATAGCCGGGCTCTGCGCCGACATTCTTCGGCGGAAGGTCGTATTCGAAGGACACGTCCTGGAACTCCTTGGTTATCAGGAATGTCTGCCAGCCGGACGCTTCGGCATTGCCGAGCGCGTAGTTGAGCTCAATGGCCTGCGACCCATAGCGGTCGGCGGCGCGCGCATTGACGGTGACACGCAGCGTGCGGCCGGCAAATATAGTCTCAAGATCGGTCGCCAGCACGAAATGCGGGCTGCGCTGGGCCTCGGCGGAGAGGGTTTCGGCATCGGTCTCGATGTAAAGCACTGTCTCGCCGCCGACCTGCCGCAGCTCGATTTCAGACTCGCCGCCAGCCACCATCCGGTTCAGCTGGTTGCCGCTGATTTCGATCCGCTTGTAATCTGTATTTCCGCCGCTGACAGGGCCTGCGGGCAATGCATTCATGCCGGGCAAGAGCGCCAGGGCGACCATCACCGCACCCACCAGCACGGCCACAATGAAGAAGATCCTGTCCGACATGGGCTTGCGGTCTGCCTTTAAACAAGAAATTGCGCCGAAACGGCGGTGGAAATCACGTTGACGGCTTGATAGCAATGACTGCCAAGGGACGCGAGCCCTAAACCCATCGGAGTGTCACCCCTCACATGATCTCATCTGCCCTGAAACGCCGGGCCCGCGAAGCGCGCACTTGGATGCTTGAAACCTGCTTTCCGCTATGGGCCGATCACGGGCTCGCCAGTCATGGCCTGTTCCATGAAGCGCTCGACCTGTCGCACCGCCCGATGGAGGCAGACACAGTCCGCGTGCGCGTCCAGGCGCGCCAGACCTATGTGTTCTGCGAAGCGCTGCGCATGGGCTGGGAACGCGAACGCTGCGAGCGGCTGATCAAGATGGGCGTGAATACGTTGAAAGGCCCGGCGCGGCGCTCGGATGGCCTCGTCGGGCGCGTCCTGCGGACCGATGGATCAGGCCTGACCGACGCAACCCCCGATCTTTACGACACCGCCTTTGCCCTCTTCGCGCTCGCCACCGCCGCCCGGACCGGCGAGGACCAGTCGCTTGATGCCGCCCATGAGATCCTGAAGGCCGTCGACGCTATGATGGCCGACAAGGAGCATGGCGGCTATGCCGAAACGCTGCCGCGCGGCGACATGCGCCTGCAGAACCCGCACATGCACCTGCTGGAAGCCTGCC
Source organism: Henriciella sp. (assembly GCF_049649345.1). GTDB lineage: Bacteria > Pseudomonadota > Alphaproteobacteria > Caulobacterales > Hyphomonadaceae > Henriciella. Next base: position 7,695 of record NZ_JBARZC010000069.1, read on the forward strand.
ATGCGCTGCATCTCGCCGAGCCGCGTGCTGGCCATCTGGAACGGGCCCGGCAGATTGTCCGCCTGTTCACGGACCATATGCTGGCCAGGGGCACGACCACGCTAGGCGAGTATTTCGCCCCGGACTGGTCGCCCCTGACCGGCAAGCCGCATGACGAGATCGAACCGGGGCATCAGTTCGAATGGTGCTGGCTCCTCCAGCGCCATGCCGCTCTGACCGGCGAGGAGCTTCATCCGGCGATCCCACAGCTCTACGCCTTCGCGCTCGCCACGCTGGACGAGGATGGCCGCGCGGTCTCTGCCTGCCTGCGCGACGGCACAATTGTCGACGCCTCGCGCCGAACCTGGATGCAGACAGAGGCGCTGAAAGCCCACCTCGCCATGCTGGAGCTTGGCATGGACGATCCGGCCGATGCGCACGCCGTCGAGAGTTTCGACATACTGATGGACGAATACCTCACCCCGGAAGGCGGCTGGATCGACACATTCGACGCAGACGGCCAGGTCGCCACTGAGACGATGCCGGCCTCGACGGGCTATCATGTCGTGCTGGCGTTTGCGGAGCTTATTAGGGTGACCGGCGTTTAGGAGGCTCGCCCCGATCCTCCCCGGAGGGGATCGAGGTGGCCACCACGCACAAATCTGCCCGCAGGTCACCGTGTCACGCTTGGATTTGGCAAAGTCATGCTCTAAAGGCGGCTTAGCGGAGCAAAACTTACAGGACAGAGCCCATGCCCACCCTTGCCTTGATCAGACACGGCCAGAGCCAGTGGAACCTTGAGAACCGGTTTACCGGCTGGTGGGACGCAGACCTGACAGCAAAGGGCGAGGCCGAGGCCAAGCGCGCCGGCGAATTGCTGAAGGCTGAAGGCTTCGAGCCGCGCCAGGCCTTTTCCAGCGTACAGACCCGCGCGATCCGCACCCTCTGGATCACGCTGACGGAAATGGTCCGCGTCTGGCTGCCGGTCGAGAAGCACTGGCGCCTCAATGAGCGCCACTATGGCGGCCTCACCGGCCTCGACAAGAAAGAGACCGCCGACAAGCATGGCGCAGACCAGGTCCATATCTGGCGCCGCTCTTACGACGTGCCGCCGCCGGAGATGGAAGCAGGCGGCAAGTATGACCTCTCGACAGACCCCCGCTATGACGGCATCGACGTGCCGACGACTGAAAGCCTGAAACTGACGCTGGAGCGCGTGCTGCCCTATTGGGAAAGTACAATCGCGCCGGTGCTGACAGGCGGCACCGACACAGTCATCGCCGCGCACGGCAATTCGCTGCGCGCTCTGGTCAAACACCTGTTCAATGTGCCAGACGAGACGATTAGAGGGGTCGAGATTCCGACCGGTAATCCACTCCTCATC
>NZ_JBARZC010000070.1:0-1884 GCF_049649345.1 Henriciella sp.
GGGGAGCCGCGCTCACAGTCCGCGCCGGTGACTTATACAATTACGGATGACGGCCTGATCCGCCGCGTCGAGTATCTGGGATCGTCTACCGGCGAGCCCTAGGACCCGAAAGGCCAACCGGTTTGACAGCCTCGCCCGCCCAGACCTGCGTCATGCGCGCCCGCCCGCTTGCCCTTGGCGTCCAAATTCGCCATTGATGCGCGCAAATTCCAAGATTCAAGAAGGACACTCCCATGAAGAAGCCTGTGAAAGTTGCTGTCACCGGAGCCGCTGGCCAGATCGGTTATGCCCTCCTCTTCCGTATCGCTGCTGGCGACATGCTTGGCCCGGACCAGCCGGTCGACCTTCACCTGCTCGAGATCACGCCGGCGCTTGGCGCGCTGAATGGCGTTGTCATGGAACTGAATGACTGCGCTTTCCCGCTGCTCAACAACATCGTTGCGACCGACGATCCGAATGTCGCCTTCAAGGATTGCGACTTCGCGCTCCTCGTCGGCGCGATGCCGCGCAAACAGGGCATGGAGCGCAAGGATCTCCTCTCGGCCAATGGCGGCATCTTCGGCCCGCAAGGCAAGGCGATCAACGACCATGCCTCGCGCGATGTGAAAGTCCTCGTCGTCGGCAATCCGGCGAACACAAACGCGCTGATCGCCCAGCAGAACGCGCCCGGCCTAGACCCGAAATGCTTCACCGCAATGGTCCGCCTCGACCATAACCGCGCGATGAGCCAGCTCGCCGAGAAGACCGGCACGCACAATACCGATATCGACAAGGTCATCATCTGGGGCAACCATTCGGCGACCCAGTATCCGGACCTCCACCACGCAACCGTCAAAGGTGATGCGGCCCTCTCCAAGGTCGACCAAGACTGGTATGAAAACACCTTCATCCCCGATGTGCAGCAACGCGGCGCGGCGATCATCAAGGCGCGCGGCGCCTCATCCGCCGCCTCTGCTGCCTCGGCTGCGATCGACCATATGCGCACCTGGGCCCTCGGCACAGATGGCGACTGGGTCTCCATGGGCATTCCGGCCGACGGCTCCTACGGCATCGAGCCGGGCATCATCTACGGCTATCCGGTGACCTGTTCGGGCGGCAAGTATGAGATCGTCCAAGGCCTCGACATCAATGAGTTCTCCCGCGCCAAGATGGATGCGACCGAGAAAGAGCTGCGCGAAGAGCGCGATGCGGTGAAGGACCTGCTCGGCTAGTCCGCGCAGCTTCCGGGCAGCCATGTCGCACAACACTTTCGGCCACCTTTTCCGCGTGACGACCTGGGGCGAGAGCCATGGGCCGTCCATTGGCTGCGTGGTCGATGGCTGCCCGCCGGGGCTCAAGCTCGACGAAGAGTGGGTCCAGCAATTCCTCGACAAGCGCCGTCCCGGCACCAGCCGTTTCGTCACCCAGCGCAAGGAACGGGACGCGGTGAAAATCCTCTCCGGTGTCTTCGAGGACGATCGGACGGATGGCCAGGTCACGACCGGCACGCCGATCTCCATGCTGATCGAAAATATCGACCAGAGGTCGAAAGACTATTCGGAGATTCGCGACCGCTACCGGCCCGGCCACGCCGATTATGCCTATGACGAGAAATATGGCATTCGCGACTATCGCGGCGGCGGACGGTCCTCTGCGCGTGAAACGGCCATGCGAGTCGCAGCTGGCGCCGTGGCCCGCCGGGTGCTCGGTGAGGGCATTGTGATTCGCGGGGCGGTCGTCCAGATCGGCCCCCACAAAGTCGACCGCGAGGCGTGGGACTGGAATGAAACCTCCAACAACCCCTTCTGGTGCCCGGACGCGAAAACCGCGGCCAAATGGGAGGCGTTTCTGGACGAGACGCGCAAGGCTGGCTCAAGCGCGGGGGCCGTCGTCGAGGTTCAGGCC
>NZ_JBARZC010000071.1:0-7093 GCF_049649345.1 Henriciella sp.
AGCTCGACGCTGAACTCACTGGCGCAATGATGAGCATCAATGCCGCCAAGGGCATCGAGATTGGCGCAGGCTTCGAGGCGGCGGCTTTCTCAGGCGAACAGAATGCCGACGAGATGCGGATGGGCAATGAGGGCGTGCGCTTTCTGTCCAACAATAATGGCGGGGTCGCCGGCGGCATCTCCACGGGGCAGGATGTGGTGGTCCGGCTCGCCATCAAGCCGACCTCTTCGATCCTTTCCGCAACAAAATCAGTGACTCGCGACGGCGAGGAAGTGGATGTCCGCACAATCGGGCGCCACGATCCGTGCGTCGGGATTCGAGCGGTGCCTGTGGCCGAAGCGATGCTCGCCTGCGTGCTGGCAGACGCAAAACTGCGCCACGGCGGCCAGATGGGCTAATCGCTGGCCTGACGGTAGAACAGCGCGCCCAACCCTATCCCGAGACCGATCAGGCCAAGACCCGCCGGCCATTTTCCAACCAGCAGAACCAGATCGAGGATCCCATCATAGAACGGGTCGCCGCGCATCTTCACGGCGCTCGAATTGAAGACATCGCCAAACAGCACGCCGAGGCCGAGCACAGCGATACTGCCGCCAACAAGGACCGCTACAAATTTCAGGAAAAAGGCGTGCGACAAGGAGTGACCTCCCCGGCTGGCATCTTACTGCCGGCTGATCGCTCTGATCAGAAGCACGGCCAGGCCAACGCCGACTGCAATCAACAGCCCGCCCGTGCCTGTCTCGCCCAGCCACGCCGTCAATGCGCTGAAGACGTCAGGGATTTGTTCGTCCTGGCCGGTGCCTGCGCTTGCCGTCTGACGGTCGCCAAACATGACAACCAGACCGGCGGCCACAAAGAAGCCGCCCATCAGCAATGCAATGAATTTTCTGAGAGGATCTGAAGCGTCCATAGTCACGAACCTGCAGTTTACACAACGCCGCCTTATGGACGTAATTTACCACGATGTTCAACCCTCGAACGCTCCGCAGGTTCCAGAATTATCGACCGTGCTGGCAAGTTTGCCACAACCGCATCATTTGCGATCAGCCAGCCACCAGAGCAGGCCGCCAAGCAGGACGCCGACAGCCATCATGGCGATACCGCCGCCCGGATCTCCGAAGGCTTCACGCAGGCCCTTGAGGGCGCGCGTGAACATCGCTGCACGGCTGCGGCTCTGCCCGGTGGAATCCGGATCCCCAATGATTGCTGCAAGGCCCACCAGAACAAAAAGTCCGCCAATGATAACGGCCAGTCTTTTGAGATGACCGCGGCCCCTCCCGCCAGGCCGGCGCCAAAGTCTGACCATTGTGATTCCCCGCTTTGCAGCTGGACAAGCGCCTGTCGGTCCCCAGCGACGCTAGATGTCCCGCACCATCTGAATGTCGCACCTGCTATAGGGCGACGGCGTTTCTTCGCCGCAGGCCAGCTCTCGGAAACCCGCAGCACGGTAAAGCCCGAGCGCGGCGTCAAGCTTGCGATTGCTCTCCAGCCAGATGCGTTTCGCCTTCATGTCACGAGCGTATTTCAGGCACGCCATGACAAGTGCCTTGCCGATCCCCTGCCCGCGCAAATCCGCGCGCGCGCTCATCTTCACCAGTTCAAGCATTCCCGGCTCATGGCTGACGACAAGCGCCGCCGTGCCAACCGGTTGGCCGTCCAGCTCTGCGATCAGCACCCGGCCGCCCTTGTCGATAATGGTCGATTGGGGGTCGTCCAGCTGCGCCAGGTCTGACGGTTCGACAGCAAACAGCTGTTCGATCCAGGCAAGGTTCAGCGCCTTGAAAGCGGGGCCGTCTTCAGGCTGGAAGTCGCGGACGCGGATCATGGCGCGCAGGATGCTACCCGACAAACGCCTTTTCAATAACGAATTCGGCGGGCGCCGCATTCGAGCCTTCGGTCAGGCCCGCATCCAGCATCAGCTGTTTCAACTCAAGCGTCATCGGCATCGAACCGCAGATCATCGCCCGGTCGACAGCCGGGTCGAGCGGCGGGACGCCAAGATCCTCGAACAGCTTGCGCGAACGGATGAGGTCTGTCGGCCGGCCCGCGCGGTCGAAGGCTTCGCGGGTACAGCTTGAATAAAGACGCAGCTTGCCCTGAGCCATCTCGCCAAGGAATTCATGGTTCAGCGTCTCGTCGACAATTTCCTGCGAATAGGCCAGCTCGCCGACATCGCGGCAGGTATGGGTGACGATCACCTCATCGAATTTCTCATAGGTCTCAGGGTCGCGAATAATGCTCGCAAACGGGGCAAAGCCTGTCCCGGTCGAGAAACACCAGAGCCGCTTGCCCGGTACCAGCGCATCATGCACCAGCGTGCCGGTCGGCTTCTTGCCGAGCAGCACCTTGTCGCCCGGCTGGATCTTCTGAAGACGCGAGGTCAGCGGGCCGTCCTGCACCTTGATCGAATAGAATTCCAGCTCCTCATCCCACGAAGGAGACGCGACCGAATAGGCGCGCAGGAGCGGCTTCCCATTCTCTTTCGGCAGACCGATCATGATGAACTCGCCAGAGCGGAAGCGGAAGCTGGCAGGCCGCGTCAGGCGGAACTTGAACAGCCGGTCCGTGTAGTGATGGACCGACAGGACGGTCTCTTCACTCGGCGCGTTCGGATTGACGCGTGGGGCGGCTGTTTCGGAGCTGGCAGTCGTCATATCTCAGTCCATTGCGGCGTTCGAGCGTCAGATGACGATGATGCAGCATTCGTGCAAGGGAACAAATGATCGCATTAGCAGAACTAAAACGCAAAACGGACGCAGCCGGGGTTCGGGCTGCGTCCGCCAGGGGCGATGAGCACGTGCATGGAATGGTCAGGGCGTCTGCAGCGTGCTCACCCAGTTGACGCCTTCGTCCGTGGTCGAGACGAGGTCGCCAAGCTCGAAGATATTCTCATAGCCGTAGCCATAGAGATTGATGAAAGTCGGGATGTTGAGCGCGAGCGGCGCGCGCTTCAGCACGATGGGTTCAATGTCATCAACGAAATTATTGTTGCAATAGATCAGGATGCGCGTGTCTTTTGACGGGATGATCTCTGCCAGCTTCTCATCGGTGAAGTCTGAGAAGTTGAGATTGATCGCGCCTTCGATATGGCCTGCCTGGAAGGCGAGGGCGCTGCGCGTATCGAGGATGATCGTGTCCTCGCCGGCCTTCATGTCATTGAAGGTATCAAGGCCGACAAGCCGGCTTTCGCGATACGCCATGACGTCATCGCTCATGGCCACAAAGCCTGGATAGTCGATCTCTGGCGAGCCGGCAGCCGGCGGGGCTTCCTGCGCACTGGCAAGCATGCCGGACGCGACGAAGGCGATCAGGGCGGCGAGCCCGAACAGTGTGTTTCGACGTGCACCCATGGGTCTAACCTCCTCTTGCACGAGAAGGAAGCTCGCCCGGAAATGGGGCGGCAATGGGGTCAAGTCCGGGCTTTTGAGGGATAAAAATGCCGCAGACAGGCAAAGTCCCGTCTGCGGCAGAATCTTTTTCCGTTACCGGCGGGACAAACCCTACCAGTAGCGGTCGACCTTGTAATAATCGAAGGCTGCATCGCGCGCGGCGTAGCCATCATCCTTGCTGAGCTGATTGATGGTGTCGGCCGGGCCCTGTTCGAGCTGGTCCTTGGTATAAGGCACGATATAACCGCCCTTGTCCTTCTCATAGTCGAGCGATTCCCACGGAATGGCGTGATACTTCTCGCCCATGCCGAGAAATCCGCCGAAGCCGACCACGGCGAACATGATGTTGTTGCTCATCTTGTCGAGCATCACATCTTCGACTTCGCCGATCTTTTCACCGCCAGTATTGTAGACTTCGGTGCCGATCACGCGGGACCCGCGGATCGCTGTTGTATGGCCTTGAGGGGTAGGCATAAAAATCTCCTTTCTGAATTATCCTGAAGCAGCTTCTCTGCTCCTGTCGGAATAACCGCTTTGAGACTTTCAAGTTCCAGTCAGGCCGGGGAGACTTTGGTTTCTTCCTCCCAATGGCGGCGGCAGAGCGAGACATAGTGCGCCTTGTCGACATCGACCTGCGCGCCCTCGACCATGGCCCGGCCCTCTTCATCCATACGGGCCGTCATCGTCGCCTTTCGCCCGCAATGGCAGATGGTGCGCACCTCGCGCAGCTGATCGGCTATCGCCAGCAGCTCGGCCGAGCCCGGAAACAGCTTGCCCTGGAAGTCGGTGCGCAGGCCGTAGCACATGACAGGGAGGCCGAGCCGGTCGGCGACGCGGGCCAATTGCCAGACCTGTTCCGGTGAGAGGAATTGCGCCTCGTCCACGAATACCGAATCAAGCGGGCCCTCACTCTTGTGCGCTGCAATGGCATCGAACAGGTCGAGCCCGTCGCGATAAAGATGCGCGTCCGCCTTGAGGCCAATGCGTGAGCAGATCTCGGCCGTGTCCTTATCGTCCTCGCGATAATGGCCCGACGTCCACAGCATGACCTGCATGCCGCGTTCACGGTAATTGTAGGCCGACTGGAGCAATATGGTCGATTTACCGGCATTCATGGCCGAATAGGTAAAATAGAGCTTTGCCACCTGGCTGCCCCCTTCTCGCGAAGTCCCGTCTGAAGACAGCTATTGCGGAGCGTTCGCCTTCTGCCAAGCCCCTGCCGGCATTTCAGGCGTCAGGCGCCGGGAGTTCCACATCTTCGGTCAGGAAGTGACGCCCGTCGCGGTCCTCGATTTCGAGCACCCAGAGATCGCTGTCGCGTTGCCGCGCCCGTCCGACATAGGCGTCGATATCGGATTCGCTGTCGCCGATGCCCTGGAGTCTCACATCGGAGAAGATACGCATGCCCTCCATGCTCGTCCTGGGGACATAGGCGCGCGCGCCGCCCTTGAGGTCTGCGACCTTGATCAGGACATCGCCGCGCTCGCGGTCTCCCTTCTGCAGGACAAAACAGGACGCGCCGGCTGATTGGGCGCGCCTGATCAAGGCGTCGACCCAGAGCCAGCTTGGAAGTCGCTCCTCATACGTCATGGCGTTACATCATTCTCTCGTCGCCGAACCGGCATGGTGTTTGCAGCAGCTTGATCATAAAGACCCTGTTACTCCTCGGGAGACGCGACGAAAATGACCCTGAACTCAGTCCTGAGCCAGATGGCAGCAGATAGCGCCGGATCAACCATCCAGCACGCAAATCTCGCCTCCGGCGGTCAGGACCTGATGGGCGCCAAAGCAAGCCAGGCGGTCGCGGCCGGTTTCTTCCCTCTGGAGGTCGCCTTCGTCGTTCTTGCCTGCCTGATCGTGTCCGGTTTTGTCCTGCTGGCGCGTGAGTCCCGGATCGAAAAACGCACCCGCAACTAGACATCACTCCGCAGCATTTTCCAGACCCGCCGTCTGTTCGGGCGGCGCCTTTGGCAGAATGACCCGGACGCGCGTGCCCTCGCCGGGCGCTGTGTCGATCACGACTTTTCCCCCGAGCTGGCCTGCAAAGCTCTGAACAACGGCAAGGCCGAGCCCGGTGCCTGCCCGCCCCCTGGCATTGCGTCCCTGCTGGAAGGGTTTTGCCACCCGCTCAAGATCGTCTTCATCCATGCCGGCCCCCGTATCGCGGACAGAGAGCGCAACAGCGCCCCGCCCTGCGCGGGCATCCAGGGTGACGACTGAGCCAGCCTCTGAATACTTGATCGCATTTGAGATAAGGTTCTGCCAGATCTGGCGCACGGCACGCGGATCCGCGCTGGCCCAGACCTCGCCGGTTCCCAGCAGTTTGAGCTCGACATCCGCGCGCGCGGCCTGGCCCGACAGCTGCGCGGCGACCGACTCCCCGCTTGCAACCAGGTCGACCGGCTCGATCTCCAGCCGCGCGTGGCCTGCCTCGGCCTTTGCGTAATCGAGAATATCCTCAACGATGAGGAGCAGGTCCTGGCCGCTCTCATGGATGAGGTGGGTATAATCCTTGTAGGCCTCGGGGATGGGGCCGCGCAGCTCTGCGCGCATCAGGTCGGAAAAGCCGAGAATGGCATTAAGCGGCGTCTTGAGATCGTGCCCCAGCCCCGCGAAGAAGGCCATGCGATCCTTGATCTCGTCGCGCAACGCCTCGGCCTCGCGGCTGTCATCGCCGGAGCTCGCAGATGGGCTGGATGGCTCCGGTGTGGCCGCGCCGGGCTGGGTGCCCGCCGCTTCATCAATGAAAACGCGCGTACCGAGATCATGGCGGTCAATCGTGAATTCGAGCGCGTCGCCGGCCCCGATATGCTCGACAAACGTGCCGCCGGAGTTGAAGCGGACCGATATATGCTCGCGGTTTGCGGCGGGAAACGCATCCAGAAAGATCCGGCCGGGCCGGAAGTCGAGGCCGTGCAAAGCCTTGCCCGACGCAGACCGGATGCGGCCCTCCCGCGTCACATCGACGATCAGCACCCCGGACGGTTGTTCGCCGATGGGCTCGAGATTGGCTGTATAGGCGCCATCGAACCGGCCGTCATCGCCAGCCGGGACTTGCAGCGCCGCTGTCTCCTCGGCTTTGCGGCTGGCAACGAGGCCGCCGACAATGAAGGGCAGGATGCAGAGGCCGGCAAAGGCGAACATTTCGCTTGCCCGTGCCGCCTGATCGAGGCCAGGCATACCGGTCAACGTCATGGAGAGCGCGATCGCGCCTAATGTGGCGAGCAGCGAGAACACCGCCGTCTCGACAGCTAGCTTGCGCCAGCCAAAGGCGAGCGCGAAGAGCGAGGGGAAGGCGGCAAAAACCAGCGCGGGCGAAGATAACCCGCCTGAGAGCGCTACAAAAAAGGCGCTCATTAAAATCCAGGGTAAACAAACAAAAAGTGCGCGCCGGCCTCTCGGCCAGTCCCGCCCGGCCCAGACGACGATCAGTGTGGACAGAACAGGCAGGACGCAAAGTGCAGCAAATGCTGCGATTACGCGCAGATCGACCCCGCCAGATTCGACAAAGGCGGACGCCACCGCGACCAGCGCCAGCCAGAGCAGGAAAACGCGAATCAGGAAGCTTTCAGGCTTTTCGTTAACAGAACGGTGATAATCGTTAGTCATTCTATAAGTCGCTGGAACATTACATTTTCAGTGAAAACCGCTTTTCGGACTAGGATACGCTTTGAAATTCCGGAAAGATAGGCCACCATTCGATC
>NZ_JBARZC010000072.1:0-3750 GCF_049649345.1 Henriciella sp.
ACAGCGACACATGCATCCTGCTGTCAGCGGCAAATGGCTCGCGTTTCCAGCCGCCCCAGCGGTCCTCAAGCTCTAAACCCGCCAGCTGCGCCATAAGGTCAATCTCAGCGGGCCAGGCATAGCGGATCTGGAAGGGAACGAGCTTCATGCCTGTTTGCGTGATGCGAACGCGTTGAAAGTCTATGCGCTGGGCAGTCGGATCATGCAGCTTGGCCTCAAACCAAAGGTCTTGCATGCCAATTTTCATCGTGCGCAGGCTTTGATGGTCGGTATAGGCCGAGAAATCCGGCACAAAAGTCTCGATCAGAAAGGCGCCACCAGGGCGAAGACGCTTTGCAGTGTTCCTGAAACAGCGGACCTGCGCCTCCTGCGACGTCAAATTGAACAGCGTGTTGAAGACGAGAAACGCGAAGTCGAATTCTCCTTCGATCGCGCCGTCGGCCATGTCGCCGATGAGTACGGAAATGTCCGCGCCGCCGGGCTTCTTGCGAAGCTTTTCGACCATCTCGGACGAGCCCTCGATCCCGGAAATGTCAAAGCCGCGCTGCTTGAGTGGAATGGCCAAGCGGCCTGTTCCGATGGCGAGTTCGAGCAGGCGTGCGCCATCGCCTGCAAGCGCCGCGATTAACGCAACGGATTCTTCCGTCGTCCCCGGGTCATGGAGCGCGTCATAATCGTCAGCGTTGAGTGCGCCGAATGTGTCGGGGCCGAATTTCAGCATTGGCCCCGATAGCACATCACCCCGGCGAGATCATCTTGGCCGGGTCGACGATCGCGTCGAAATCCTCTGCGGGGATGCCGTCCTTGATGGCTTCTTCGCGCAGGGTCGTGCCGTTCTTGTGGGCCGTCTTGGCGATCTTGGCGGCGCGGTCATAGCCGTACTTTTCCTTCAGCGGGGTCACCAGCATCAGCGAGTTTTTCAGGCCCCGCTCGATATTGTCGAGGCGCGGCTCGATGCCCACTACGCAATTGTCGGTGAAGGACACAGCGGCATCGGCGAGCAGGCGCACCGACTGCAGGAAGTTGTAGGCCATCATCGGATTAAAGACGTTGAGTTCGAACTGACCCTGCGAACCGGCAAAACCGATGGCGGCATTGTTGCCGTGGATATGGGCGCAGACCTGCGTCAGCGCCTCGCATTGGGTCGGGTTGACCTTGCCCGGCATGATCGAGCTGCCCGGCTCATTCTCTGGTAGCGCCAGCTCACCAAGGCCGGAACGCGGGCCCGAGCCGAGGAAACGGATATCGTTGGCGATCTTGAAGCAGGACATGGCGACCGTGTTGATCGCGCCATGGGTAAAGACCATCGCGTCATGCGCAGCCAGGGCCTCGAACTTGTTCGGCGCGGTCTTGAAGTCGAGGCCGGTGATGTCCGCGATCTTCCTGGCGACCAGCTCGTCAAAGCCGACCGGCGAAGCGAGCCCGGTCCCGACCGCGGTGCCGCCCTGCGCGAGTTCCCTCAGCTTCGGCAGCGTCAACTCGATCCGCTCGATGCCGTTTGCCAGCTGCTGGGCGTAGCCTGAAAATTCCTGGCCGAGCGTGACCGGCGTTGCATCCTGGGTGTGCGTGCGGCCAATCTTGATGATGTCGGCCCAGTCCTTCGCCTTCTTGTCGAGCGCGCCGTGAAGCTTCTTCAGCGCGGGCAGGAGCCGGTGCGTCACTTCCTCGGCGCAGGCAATGTGCATCGCCGTCGGAAAAGTGTCGTTCGAGCTCTGGCTCATATTACAGTGATCATTCGGGTGGACCGGCGTTTTCGACCCCATCTCCCCGTCAAGGATCTCGATCGCGCGGTTGGAGATCACCTCATTGGCATTCATGTTCGACTGGGTGCCAGACCCTGTCTGCCAGACGACCAGCGGGAAATGGTCATTGAGTTCGCCGGCCATCACTTCCTCGGCCGCTTCGATAATCGCGTCGCCGAGTTTCGGATCGAGCTTGCCGAGGTCCATATTGGTCTGGGCGGCGGCTTTCTTGACGATGCCGAGGGCGCGGATGATCGGCTCAGGCTGTTTTTCCCATCCGATCTTGAAATTGCCGAGCGAGCGTTCGGCCTGCGCTCCCCAATACTTGTCTCCGGGAACGTCAATCGGCCCCATCGTATCGGTTTCAGTGCGTGGCTTGGGCTGCTTGTCGCCAAATATCCCCATGGGACGGCTCCTTTAGAAATCTCGGATTGTACTGATCTGTCCCGCGCTTTAACACGCAGGCTGGCGCTCGCAAATGCGGTGCTATGTCTACTCTTCGAGCGGGACTTCCACCATCAGGGAAACAAGCACGCGGCCTGCCTGGTCCGGCGTCGGTGCTTCGACGACGGATTTGGAAATGCGGCTGTCTGAAATGTCGTAGTTTGAGGTGATGGCCGTCTCGATGGCCTGGGCGCGCGCATTCGCGATCTCCTGGCCTTCTTCGTTCTCGAAGGCTTCAATATCGATGCTTGCGCCGTCGCAGTCGACGCCCACCTGGTCGACGATGTCGAACAGGATGCTTTCGGCGGTGCCCGTCAGGTCTGCGCTATCAGGATGAAAGCCGATGCTGGTTTCAGCGCAAATATCCATCATCGTGCCGGAATATTCGAAGCGTATGTCGTTGTCTTCGCCGCTGCCGCAGGCTGCGAGGAAAACGGCTGGAATTGCCCCTACGGCCAGGCGACTGAAAAGTTTCATAAGTGTCTCTCCGGCGATACAGCCTGCCCTTCTCGCAAATATTGCGGGTTGAAAGCAAGATGTGTCGCAGTGCAATTGGGCTTGTTCTCTCTCAAACTGCGCTATCTATTGGGCAAAGCTTCCCCAAGGAATTTCGCTGACATGCCGGATGCGTCGCATATGCAGGTTTCAACACGCCCAAAGCACAAACCGGAGGACCATCCCGATTATGCTGACGGCCGCGTTGGCGTGCTTCTGGTCAATCTCGGAACGCCGGACGGGACGGACTACTGGTCGATGCGGCGCTATCTGTCGGAATTCCTGTCTGACCGCCGCGTTATCGAAGTAAACCCTGTCATCTGGCAGCCCATCCTGCAGGGGCCGATCCTGACCTTCCGGCCGAAAAAGTCCGGCAGGGCGTATGAAAAGGTCTGGATGGAGGAAGGTTCGCCCCTCCTGGTCTATACCAAGAGGCAGGCCGAGAAGCTGGCCGAGAGGATCGGGGGCGAGCAGGTCATCGTCGATTTTGCGATGAATTACGGCAACCCGTCCATCGCGTCGAAAATGAAAAAGCTGAAGGCGCAGGGCTGTAACCGGATCGCCATCCTCGCGCTCTACCCGCAATACTCGGCGACGACGACCGCCAGCGTCTATGACAAGAGCTTCGCGGCGATGGAGCATATGCGCTGGCAGCCGGCGATCAGGACGGCCGCACCGTTTCACGATCACCCTGTCTATGTCGAAGCGCTGGCAAACTCGATCCAGACGCATCTCGATGGGCTCGACTTCACAACAGACCGGGTGCTGATGAGCTATCACGGCATTCCGAAATCCTATTTCGACAAGGGCGACCCGTATCATTGCCATTGTTACAAGACGACGCGGCTTGTTTCCGAAAAGCTTGGCTGGGCGGACGGGTTTTCCATCACGACCTTCCAGAGCCGGTTTGGCCCGCAGGAATGGCTGCAGCCCTATACTGACAAGACGCTGGAAGCCCTGCCGGAAGAGGGGGTGAAGAAGCTGGTCGTCGTCTCACCGGCCTTTATTTCTGATTGCCTCGAAACCCTCGAGGAAATCGCCATGGAAGGCCGCGAGACCTTCCTTGAAG
>NZ_JBARZC010000073.1:0-10013 GCF_049649345.1 Henriciella sp.
TCGTCGTACTCATCGGGAGAATATATCTGGGGAATAAACCGGTTCTTGTGGCGCTCAAGGTCTTCGCCAATCTTCGCAAGACCGGCCAGATTGCGCCCCTTGACGTCCGTGATGATGGAGATGTCAGCGTTCTGATCCATCCACGCCCCCAGATCGTGAAGGGCCATAGGGGTAAGGTCATCGCGCATTCTTTGGGCTCGAAACGCGGCGGCAGACTTCGCTCCGCTGGCACTCGAAAGATCAATGAAAGACGGCAAACGTTCAAATGGCGTGAACCAGTCGCGATACTGCTCCTGCCAGTCATGCATGAGCACAAGGTCGCCATTTTGCGTCCAGTTGAAATCGGCCTCGATATATTCAAAACCGCGCTCTACAGAGGCATCGAAAGCTTCGCGCGCGTTTGAATAAGTGCCGCTCTCCAGTCCCCCGCCCGCATGCGCAATCATGACCAGACCGGACACGGGAGCAAACTCTCCTCCCCGGCTTTCCGCCGGCAGGAAGAGGTAAGCAGATGTTGCGGCCAGCACGCCGGCGGCCAGGATCAAAGTGATATTCCTCATCTCGCCAGGCTAGGCGAAATCTGTTAAATATCCTTACTTAACAATACTTTACGCTTAGGTTGTCGACTTCTCGCTGTGCGCGCATAGCTTAAAGACGGAAACAATGTCGCAAAGCGCACCCTTACTCATCTGGAGCACCAACAATAATGAAAACCGTCGTCATCACGGGCGCCTCGAGCGGCATCGGCCGCGCCGCCGCCGAACACCTCGCTGGCAAGGGCTGGAAAGTCTTTGCCGGCGTGCGCAAGCATTCCGATGGCGATCCGCTGAAAAAAGCCCATTCCACCATCCATCCGATCATCCTCGACGTTGCCAAACCCGATCAGGTGAAGGCTGCCGTCGCGGCGGTGTCAAAAGCGCTGGAAGGCCGGAAACTCGACGGTCTCGTCAACAATGCCGGCATCGCCAATATGGGCCCGCTCGCGCTCCAGCCCATGGACCAGTTCGAACAGCATTTCGAGGTCAACGTCTTCGGTCTGATGCGCACGACGCAGGCCTTCCTGCCGCTGCTCGGCATGGATGAAAGCCGCTCAGGCGATCCCGGCCGTATCGTCAACATTACCTCTGTCGGCGGGCGCCTTTCCGCCCCGTTCCTCGGCGCCTATGCGGCGACCAAGCATGCCGTTGAGGCGATCACCGACAGCTTCAGGCGCGAGCTTCTCATCTATGGCATCGACGCGATCGCCATCGGCCCGGGCTCGGTGAAGACGCCGATATGGGACAAGGCCGAGGACATGAACAGGAATGAGCCCTATGCCAACACGGTCTGGGCAAAGCCGATCGAAAAGTTCGCCGACGTCATGCTGAAAGGCGGACGCGAGGGCCTAGAGCCGAAAGTCATCGGCGAAACGATCGAAGAGGCCCTTTCGGACGACAGCCCGAAGGCTCGCTACGCGCCGGTGCCCGACAAGCTGACCAACTGGACCATCCCGACCCGGCTCCCCAAGCGCTGGGTCGACAGCATCATGGCCAAACGCTTCGGTATCGAAAAGAAGGACTGAGCGTCAAAGAAACCAGAGGGTCACGCCAAGCGTGATCGTGCCTGCGATAAAGAGAAAGGCAATCAGGCGAAAGTTTGAATGGCCCATGGGCGTCGCCGCGTGGGAATCCATACGGTCGGCCAGATTGGACGCTTTGCCCTGCGCCAGCCAGAACACGATGACTGCAATGGCGAGGAAGAGGCTCGCCCCGCTTTTGGCGAGCCAGGTCGGCTCGACCACGCGAAATATGGCCTGAAACCCGAGGCCGAGACCGGCCGAAGCGAGCCCGGTGCGCATCCAGCCGGCAAATGTCCGCTCATTGGCAAGGATCGTCCTGTCTTCAGCCCAGTCCGTGCGGTCCTGGGCAAGATCAGTGCGTTCTTCAGCGAGGTCGTTCGACGTCGGCATACCAGATTAACTGCCGGAAAGGCGTTTCGTTTCAGCCACGAGGGTGCGCGCTCGCATGGACGGCCCGCAAACGCTCTGAATCAACGCCTGTATAGACCTGCGTCGTCGACAGGCTGGCATGGCCGAGCAGGGTCTGGATGGCGCGCAGATCGGCGCCATGCGCCAGAAGATGCGTCGCAAAGGCGTGGCGCAGCGCATGCGGCGTCGCGGTCTCCGGCAGGCCGAGCGAACCGCGCAGCACCTGCACGCCTTTCTGCACGATGGCCGGCTGAAGCCGTTTTCCGCGCACCCCATAGAAGAACGGAGTCTCCTTGCCGATCCGGTAGGGGCAGAGCCGCGCATACTCGTCCATCGCCTGGCGCACCGCCGGGATCAGCGGCACAATCCGAACCTTGTTGCCCTTGCCCGTAACACGCAGCCGCTCTGGCGCAGGCCTGATGTCGCCATTCAGATCCAGCGCTTCGGAGATCCGCAAACCCCCGCCATAGAGCAGCGTCAGCACAGCCACATCGCGGGCCGCGACCCATGGCTCTTCAGCAAAAGCCTCGGCCGTTTCAATCATGTCGCGCGCAGCAGAGACTGTAACAGGCCGCGGCAGGCGCGCCCCGCGCTTTGGCCCCCGCAGGAAGGCGATCTCGGGATTGTCGATGCCATGATGATTATCGAGCCAGTGATAGAAAGTCTTGATCGCCGACAGCACGCGCGCAATCGAGGCGTCCGACAGGCCCTCGCGCCGCCGCTTGGCGAGGAAGGCGCGAATGTCGCTGGCATGCAGATGGCGGAAGGCCTTTATGGCCACCTCTTCGCCCAGATGCTCATTCAGGAATCCGAAAAAGCTCGCAAGGTCATGGCCATAGGCCTCGACCGTATTGGCAGCCATGCGCCGCTCGCGGCCGATATAGTCCAGAAAGGCGGAGAGAATTTCCATGAAGCCCGGAGTGTCGGCGCTCATGGTTAAGGGGGGCTTTATGCGGCCTCGCCCGGCTCTACTTGATGGATCGCTTGATGTATCGCCAGCGGCCTTGTGGTTCGACTTCGCTCACCATGGCGGGTGCGCTGGGCGCACTTCAGTCTCCACCCGCCCGCTTCACAGCATCCGCCAGTGAATGTTTCGCGCTGCCGGGTCTGAGCGGTTTGGGTTGGCTGTCATGCGGAGCCCAACCCGATAGCCAGATCACATTGAAGCTCGCCCGCACCCGGCCATCAGGATCGGCAAACCGTTCGGCATAGATCTCCGCCATTCGCGCCAGAAGCCGCCGCGACAGGGGCTTGCGGGGCATCTTGTCACTCACTGCAAACGCCGCCTGCTCGCCCATGCCTTTCAGGTCCGCGAGCAGTTTGAACGGGTGGCCATAGCGCACCGTGACAGGCTCGGTGTCGACGACCGGCAGCGCAAAGCCCGTTCGCTGCATCAGGCCCGCCATGTCCTGCAAGCCGGGCAGAGGGGAGATCCTGGGTGTCGCCCCGCCCGTCAGCTCGGTTTCGGCTTCCAGCAGGCTGGTGCGCAACTCGGCCAGCGTTCCCGCCCCGAAAAGACAGCCAAGAAACAACCCATCCGGCTTCAGCGCCTGGCGAATCTGGATCAGCGCACCGGGCAGGTCATTCGTCCAGTGGAGCGACAATACACTGGTGATGAGGTCATACCCGGCGTCCGCCAGGCCGAGCGTTTCACCCTCGATGGCGCGCGTCTTCAGGCCCTTCGCTTCGACAAGCGCGCGCATTGCCGCCGAGCTCTCAGCCGCCTCGACCAATCCGACCTGCTTGTGCGCTGCCAGCATCGCCGCCGCCGTCCCGTCATGGCTGCCAAGGTCCAGCACGCGCGCGAAATCCCGCGACACATCCTCCAGCCGGTCGATGAGCTGACTCGACTCGCGGCGCTTGAGGAAGTCATAGTCCTGGAAGGATTGAGCGGCCCGGTCGCGGTGCATCCGCACCTGGCCGGCGTCAAAGAGCTTGGGTGGGCTGGCTGTCATGAGCCTCGATATGCACCGCATGACGCGCGTGGCAAAGTCCCGATTGCGGTCGGCCGGCCGCTTTGTGTGGCCGTCGCGCTCGCTCGTCTCCGGCGATCATCATGGCGGCGACGGGCTGATCAGCGCTGCTGATTTCGCAAAGCTGACCTTTCTGGCCGGCAGTGGCTGCCGCGCCTGCGCCCTGCCGCTCGACAGCGATCTCGGCGAGGTCAATCTCTGCGCCGCCTGCGCCGCGCACCCGCCCTGGTGGAGGGAGGCCCGCGCTGCGCTTGCCTATGACGACACATCGCGAAAGCTGGTGCTCGACCTGAAACGCGCAGGCCGCCGGGAAGGCCTTTCCACCTATGCCCGCTGGATGCAGATGGCGAGCCGCGATCTCTCTGAGGCCTCCGACCTCATCGTCCCTGTCCCGCTGCATTATCGCCGCCTTGCCAGCCGCGGCTTTAACCAGTCCGCCTGGCTGGCCGGAGCCGTCGCGCGCGAAACGGGCGTTATCTATTGCGCCGATGCGCTCAGGCGGACCAAGCCAACCCCGACACAAGGCGGGCTGTCGTCGCGCGAGCGGTTCCGCAATGTCAGGAACGCCTTCGAGGTCCGGCCGTCGCGCGCAGAGCAGGTGGAAGGCCGCTGCGTCCTGCTCGTCGATGACGTCTATACGACAGGCGCCACGCTGAAAGCCTGCACGCGTGCCTTGAAAAGAGGCAAGGCGGCCCGTGTCGATGTGCTTGTGCTGGCGCGCGTTGTCAGGCCGAGCGACGTCACCATATAGATGGCACACGCAAAACCATCCGGAGACTCCATGGAAAAAGTCACCATCTATACGCGCGCCTTCTGCCCTTACTGCTCAAGAGCGGTCTCGCTGTTGCAGAAGAAAGGCGCAGACTTCACCGAAATCGACGCCGGCATGGACCCGGATGCGAAAGCCGAAATGGTTCAGAGATCCAATGGCGGCCGGACATTCCCGCAAATCTTCATCGGCGAGCAACATATTGGTGGCTGTGATGAGATGATGGCGCTGGAACGGTCCGGAAAGCTCGATCCAATGCTCAACGGGGCCTGAGCGAGGCTGAATTGGACCAGGTCAGATGATCCGCTACGCCCTTGAATGTACCGATTGCGAGGAAGGCTTCGAAGGCTGGTTTGCCTCCTCCGAAGGGTTCGCGGCGCAGAAGGACAAAGGCCTGATCACCTGTCCGGCCTGTTCGGGCACATCGGTGCGCAAACAGATCATGGCCCCCTCCGTGCGCCCTTCCGAAAAAGCCGGTGCCAGCGATCCTGAGAAAGTCTTCGGCAAGCTCGCGGCCAAGGCGCGCCAGCACATCTCCGAGAATTATGACTATGTCGGCGACGGCTTCGCAGAGGAAGCGCGCAGCATGTATTATGGCGAGCGCGACAATCGCCCGATCTGGGGCGAGACGACAGGCGATGAGCGCGAAGCCCTGAAAGAAGAGGGCGTACCTGCCACGCCGCTCCCGCCCGCCTTTGCGCCAAAAAAGCAGCCGGACAAGTCAAAACTGAACTGACACCGCGCGCCCAAGCGCAGCCCGCGACCACTTGGCCGCTTGACGCCAGAAGCGGTCTGAATAAAAACGGCATCGACGAGAGACACCGGAGAGCGGACATGGCCGAGAGCAATTACACGCATGGCGACATGAATGTTGACGCCCAGCGCAGCATGTATTCCACCTTCATGAGAGCAGGCGCCTGGGGCAGCGTGATCCTGCTTGTCGCCGTCGCCTATATGACCTTCACCCTGTCCATCGGCCTGAACTGGCTGGTTGCCCTTATTCTGAGCGCAGGGGCTGGCATTGCGATTGGCCTGTTCATGGGCTTTGGCGGCGCCTGGATCGCCACGATCATTGCGCTCGCGGGTCTCGCCTTGTTCATCCAGCTGCTGATTGCGCTCTTCTCAATCGCGCTTTGAGCTCAAGTCCGGCCGAGCGTTCGCGCCCATTGCCTTACATCTTCGGTGAACAGGTCCGGCACTTCCATCGCGGCGAAGTGTCCGCCTTCGCGCATGTCTGACCAGTAGGTGATGTTGTAGGCGCGCTCGGCCCAGCTTCTGGGCGGGGCGGCGATGTAGGTTTCTCCGGGATAGTTGGCAAACCCCGTCGGCACCTCGATGCGCGCGCCTTCCGGCAGGACGGCCCCGCCCTCCATGAAGAAGGCCGCATAATACCAGACAGAGGTCGCGATCGCGTCATTGACCAGATAGATCATCACATTGGTCAGGAGCTGGTCACGGCTGAAAATGTCGAACAGTTCGCCCCGGGTCTGGTCTGACCAGCCATGAAATTTCTCGATGATCCAGGCGGCCGTTCCCATCGGCGAATCCATAAGCGCCATGGCAAGCGTCTGCGGCTTGGTCGCCTGCTGCATGAGATAGGCGCCCTCAGCCTGCATCGCCGCCTGGCTGGAGGCGAGCCACGACTTTTCCTCATCCGATTGCGGCAAAGCTGGATTGGGCCGCATCGCCATCATGTTGAGGTGGATCGCCCGGCATGCGCCATCGCCGCTACCGGCCGCATGATCGAAGCCGAGCCATGAGGTCACCATGCTGCCCCAGTCGCCGCCCTGGGCAAGATAGGTGTCATAGCCGAGCGCATCGCGCATCAGCGTGTTGAACAGTTTCGCCGTCGCACGCTGGCCGAGCGGCGAGGCCGGCTTGCCTGAAAATCCATAGCCCGGCAGGGACGGGATAACGAGGTCGAACGCGTCTTCTGCCTTGCCGCCATGCTGCGATGGATAGGCGAGCGGGCCGATCACATCGTAGAACTCATAGAAAGACCCCGGCCAGCCATGCGTCAGCAGCAGCGGCCGCTTGCCTTCCGCTTCGCCGACTATGTGCAGGAAATGGATGTCGAGCCCGTCGATCTCGGCCTTGAAATGCGGCCATGCATTGAGCGCCTTTTCAGCCTCGCGCCAGTCATACTGCTCGAGCCAGTAGGCCTGGAGATCCTTCATCGCGGGCGTGGACATGCCAAACTGCCAGTCCCCGCCCGCCTCAGGCGCCGGAAACCAGCGATAGGCGGCAACGCGCGACCGGATCTGGTCCAGCACGCTTTCATCTACTGAAATTTCGAAGGGTCTGACTTCGGCCATCGTCTCATCCTCGCGCTAGACAGATGGATGAAAGACACTCTGGCCACGGACGTCAATCTGACGCCGGGGAACGCTTACCGGTCGGGATAGGCCTCGACAGTGGCATTGAAATTGTTGTGGGTCTCTCCGCCGACAGCCGCAATCCCGCCAATAATGGCGATCACCAAGAGGCCAAGCAGCAGACCGTACTCGACGGCTGTCGCGCCGTGGGCGTCACCGATATAACGCAGCCAGAAATGACGGACCATGTCCACCTCATGAAAATCGTTCCGCCAGGTCCGCGAAGAGCGGGATGTCTGCCGGGGGCGCCGGATACTTACCGAGGTTGGCTGGCCTGACCCAATCGAGCGTCTGCCCTTCAAGTGCCGTGGGAATGCCGACCCAGTGACTCACGGCGAAGAGTGGCATTAAAAGGTGAAAATCCGGATAATTGAAACTCGCAAAGTTGATCGGGTCGAGGTCAGCCTCCTCGACCTTGATCTGCAGCTCTTCCTGTAATTCCCGCACCAGCGCCGCCTCTGGCGTCTCGCCGGCTTCGACCTTGCCGCCCGGAAACTCCCAGAGGCCCGCCATATGTTTGCCCTCAGGGCGCTGCGCCAGAAGGATTCGGCCCTGTTTATCGAAGATCGCGGCGGCCGAAACGAGAAGGAGTTTGCCGCTCACGTCCTGTAGGCGCCGTTGATGTCGACATAGGCGTGGGTGAGGTCGCAGGTCCACACCGTCCAGGTATCGCGGCCTGCGGCGACATCGACACGGATGGCGATGTGATCGCCCGCGAAATGCGCAGTGGCGAGGGCTTCGTCATAGCCGGACGCCCGCATGCCGCCTTCTGCGACAAGGTGATCGGCGAACCAGATGCGCATCTCATCCTTTGCAATCGGCTCCAGCGACTTGCCGATCGCCATGACGATCCGGCCCCAGTTTGCGTCGCCTGCGGCAATCGCCGTCTTGATCAGAGGCGAATTGGCGATGTGGAGGCCGATTGTCTTTGCCGAGCTCTGAGAGACGGCGCCTTCAACGCGGATCTCGACGAATTTCGAGGCCCCTTCGCCATCCTTGACCAGCTGATGGGACAGGTCGCGGAACACGTCGAACAGGGCCTCGCGAAAGCCGTCCAGTCGCGGGTCTTCCAGCGTATCGATCATCGGCGCGCCGGATGCCCCTGTTGCAAACAGCATGCAGGTGTCGGAGGTGGAGGTATCGCCGTCGACCGTCACCGAATTCAGCGTCGGGTCGACGGTGTCGCGCAGCAACCGGTCCAGCACATCGGGCGCGATCGCGGCATCGGTGAAGACATAGCAGAGCATGGTCGCCATGTTCGGCATGATCATGCCGGAGCCCTTTAGAATGCCTGCAATCGCGACAGGGACGCCGTCAATCTCGCAGGTCGCGCCAGCGCCCTTCGGAAAAGTATCTGTCGTCATGAAGGCGCGCGCGCAGGCTTCCCAGTCCGGCGGGCCGAGCTTGTCCTTCAGCTCAGGCAGCATCTTGCCGACATAGGCCGCATCCGGCAGCGGCTCGCCGATCACGCCTGTGGCGGCGAGAAAGCATTCGGCCTTGTCTACGCCCAGCGTCCCGGTCATCGCCGAGAGGGTCGCTTCATTCTTGAGCACGCCGGCTTTGCCCGTGAAAGCATTGGAATTGCCGGCATTCGCGACCAGCGCCCGCCCGCGCCCGCCGCCTTCCTTCAGCGCCTCGCGGCACCAGTCGACATCCGCCGATGCGGTCGTCGACCGGGTGAACACCCCGGCTACTGATGTGCCTTCAGGGCAAACGAACAGGAAAACATCGTCGCGCAGGGCGCCGCGCTTTTCATAGAAGCCGCGCGAGGCGGTGGCGGCCTCCACGCCTTTGACAGACGGAAGGTCCGGAAAGCGGTCCGGCGCGAAGGGGGATGGTGTCAGCTTCATTCTTCGGTCGGCGTTTCGTCTTCGGCTGGCGCACGCGTTTCGGGCGTGTCCTGCGGGCCGGCTGTGTCTTCGACCGGCTCATCGAGAATGGCCTCCGGGTCGGGCGGTGCCATCGGAGGCGCTGCGCCGTCGCGCTGCTCGATCTCGGCATTGGCGCGCAGTTCGCGCAGGATGTCGCTGATCTTCGTGAAGGTCAGATAGGTCACGATTTCGGGCCGCATTTCCTGCTTGGTCTTTGGCGGGCGGGTGCGCCGCTGTTCGACCTTGAGGATGTGCCAGCCCTGTTCGGACTCGAACGGCTCTGAAATCTCCCCTTCTGTCGTATCGGCAATAATTGCCGGGAACGGATCGATCATCTCATTCGGGCTGACCCAGCCGAACGAGCCGCCATCGAGCCGGGTGCGCGTATCCTTGGAAAACTCGAAGGCCAGCGCCGTGAAATCCTCGCCGGCCCGGGCCCGGGGCAAGACGGCCGCGGCATCTTCCTGGGTCTCGAACAGGATGTGGCGGATGCGGACCTCATCATCGATCTGCTGCAGCTTCACCTGCTCGTCATACATCCGGTCAATGGCTGCATCGGTCACTTCATTGGCGACAAGGTCTTCCATCAGGAAGTTGCCGAGCAGGCGTTCGCGCGCCGTCTCAAGCCGACGCTGCGCCTGGGGCGTCCGATCAAGGCTTCTGCGAACCGCTTCCTGGGCGAGCAGACGCTGGTCGATCAGCTGCTCCAGCACGATCTGGTATTCAGTATGGTCCGGTCCGAAATTCTCACCCGGTTCGATGCGGCCCTGGGCAACCGCTTCAAGCTCCACGTCGGAGATATAGATCGGCTCTCCATTCACCACAGCCGCCGTCGAGGCATCAAAAACAGGCGCCCGGCGTGCGGGGCTTGTCAGGTCGTTGTCGCACGCACCGAGCAGGAGCGCGCAGGCAAGACCGATACAGATGAATACAGACCGGGAGGAGTTCATGCGTTTTCCCTTGTGTTTGAGCTACAGCCGCCCGCATTGACACCCTTATGCGGCGTTCTTAAGTCTCCCGCGGGTACTGGTCGAGAGGTTAGTTTGCCCAGCGCTACAC
>NZ_JBARZC010000074.1:0-3922 GCF_049649345.1 Henriciella sp.
CCCTAACGGCGCACGCAATCAGATGGGTCCTATAATAAAAGACATTAAATCAGGGCCAAAATCGTCCAAAATTCCCGCTGCAGGGCCGATTGTGGGCAAAAGTTAAGAAATCATCCGCATGCGTTCAGGAATTTTCTGTACCGGTTTACTGGATATTCAGCGCTCTTGGTTAGAACCATCCCTGTTCCGGGAATAAATCCGAATACATCGGAACGTAATTAACGCATGATGATGGAGTCTCCAATGCAAAAGCTTGTAAAATGGTTCAACAGTGAATCCGGTGCGACCGCGATTGAGTATGGCCTGATTGCTGCCCTGATCGCCGTTGCGATCATCGGTGCTGTCACCGCTCTCGGTGGCGAAACCTCTGACACGTTCAACGACGTTTCTGACGCTATCGCTGCGCGCTAAGCGCACTTCCTTCTCGTAAGGAAATTCAGTTTGAAGCCGCCGGGTCCGCCCGGCGGCTTCTTTCATTCTGGCCAACAAAAAATTGATCCGGAAATCAAGTCTTCAGACTTTCTTTCTAGACAGGGAAGGTAGTCAGACGGGGCGTGTCATGATCGAAGCAGTATTCACTTTCGTATTTCTCAGTCTTTGTATTTATGCAGCGCTCAGGGATGTCGAAACGCTGACCATCACGAATGGCCTCAATCTCGTCATCGCCTTCCTGTTTTTCCCCGCAATGATCATTGCCGCGCCTGGCTGGGATGTCTTCGGTGCCCACCTTCTGGCCGGCACGATCGCCTTCGCTGTCTCTGTCCTTCTATTTGCGTTTGGCGTGTTTGGAGGCGGCGATGCGAAGATGATCCCAGGCGTCATGCTGTGGCTCGGGCCTGCAGCGACGCTGCCTTTCCTGACAGCCATGGCGGTTCTGGGCGGCGGGCTCGCTTTGATTGTCATTCTCGGGCGAAAGCTGGTGCCGGCCCACGCTGCGCCAGGCTTTGCTGCCGAAACGCTGCAGACCGGCAATGGCGTGCCCTATGGAGTCGCGATTGCCGGCGGTGCGATCTTTGCCGCGCCCATGTCTCCGCTACTGATCTCCATAAACTTCGCAACTGCCCTCGGAAGTTAACTATGCCTTAGGCTGTGGGTGCGAAAGTCCGGTCATTGATTCTCGAAGTCTTGAGAGAATGAGTTGAGAGGGCGGGACGATGTCACCAATACGTTTGATTATTTTGCTGGTCGCGGCCGGCGCTGCCATCGGCGCCGCGCTTCTTGTCCGCAGCATGGCGTCTGCCCCCTCGCCCCAGGTCTCCAATGCGGAGCCGCAAATCATCGAGAAACAGGTCGAAGTTTCATCGACCAAGGTCCTCGTCGCACGCACTGACATGCGGATCGGCAATCTTCTGACGCCGGACGATTTTGAATGGTCCGACTGGCCCGAAAAAGCCGTGCATACCGGCTATATCACCCAGGAGATGAACCCTGAGGCGGTTGAAGAATATTCCGGCAGTGTCGTGAAGACAGCGCTCCTCGAAGGCGAGCCGATTTCTTCGACCAAGATTGTCAAAAAAGGCGAGACTGGATTCATGGCCGCGCTGCTGGCGCCGGGCCTGCGCGCCATTTCGGTCGAGATCTCACCTGAAACGGCATCGGCGGGCTTCATTCTGCCGGATGACCGCGTCGACGTGATCCTTACTTATGAAGTCGAAATCGTGACAGAGCGCGGCGTCAATGAGTCGACCCAGACCGAGACCGTAATTGAAAATGCCCGCGTGCTCGCGATCGACCAGATTTTCGGCGAGATGGATGGCACCCAGGTTCTGACCGGCTCGACGGCGACCCTGGAGCTTGCCCCGCGGCAGGCTGAACTTCTCGCCCATTCCTCGCGCCTCGGCTCGATTTCGCTCGCCCTGCGCAGCGTTGCCGACGCCGATGAGAATGAAGGTACAGCGACGGCCCGCACGGACCTGCTCGACGGGGATTCCGGCGCTGGCGGCGGGGTCAAGGTTTACAAGAATGGCTCGATGAGCGGGAGAAGCTGATGAGAGGCGTCAGTCGCATGCACAAGGCATTGGCAGCTATCTGCCTGTTTGCTGCGCCGCTAACGGCGCACGCCCAGAATCTGATGGGTGTTTCGGTGATGGAGCCGGGCGATACCAATGTCTCACAAACGATCAAGCTGGGGCTCAACAAGTCGACCGTGATCGAGCTTGACCGCCCGGTGGCCGATGTTGTCATCACCAGCCCGGAAATTGCTGATGCCGTGGTCCAGACGGCCCAGCGGCTCATTTTCCGCGGTGTGAGCGTTGGCGAGACCAATGCCTTCCTGTTCGACCGCCAAGGCAATCCGCTGCTCAACCTCGAAATCATCGTCGATGCCGACATGGCGGCGCTGAAGAAGCTGATTTCACGTCATGTGCCTGATGCGCGCGTCGAGGCCGAGAGCGTCGGCGGCAACATCCTGCTGACCGGGGAGGTCGAGAGCATTGCCCAGTCCGACCAGGTCATGCGGCTCGTGCGCGCCTATTCCGGGGTCGAGGACTTCGAGCCGGTGAACATGTTGTCGGTCAGCGCCAAGGACCAGGTCATGCTGGAAGTGCGCATCGTCGAGATGCAGCGCAGCATCGTCAAACAGCTGGGTATCAACCTGTCTGGGGCGACTAATTTTGGTGACCTCGCCAACCTTGTCGAGCAACAGCTGTTTACGCCGGACGGATCGGGCAACCTCGTTGACTCAGGCACAACCACGCTTGCGCCGGGTCTTCCATTCTCAAAGAATTTCAGTGCGAGCAGCGCGAATAGTTTCAATGTCGCCGGTAGTTCGCTTGGCGGCCTGTCAACCAGCGTAGGCTACACCAACTATGTCGGGGACAAGTTCCAGTCCTCCGCCGGCGCCGCGATCGATGCGCTCGAGCGGGTTGGCATTGTGCGGACACTGGCCGAACCCAATATCTCCGCGATTTCCGGCGAAAGCGCGAAATTCCTCGCAGGCGGCGAATTCCCCGTGCCCGTCGGCCAGGATAATAATGGACGGATCACGATCGAGTTCAAACCCTATGGTGTCGGTCTTGGCTTTACGCCAGTCGTGCTGTCCGAAGGGCGCATTTCCCTCAAGGTTTCGACCGAAGTGTCAGAGCTCACCAATCAGGGCGCTTTCCAGGGCCAGTCCGTGGCCGGCGTCGACGATCAGGGCAATGTAATCACCGCTCAGACGCTAACCATCCCGGCCCTGACGGTTCGCCGGGCAGAGAGCACGGTCGAGCTTCCGAGTGGCGGGTCGATGATGCTTGCAGGCCTGATCCAGAGCCGCTCGCGCCAGGCGATCGACCAGCTTCCGGGCATCAAGAAACTCCCCATTCTCGGGGCGCTCTTCCAGTCGCGCGACTTCCTCAACGAGGAAACCGAACTGGTTGTGATCATCACGCCTTACCTCGTCGACCCGACAAGCAAGGGCAAGCTGCGCACGCCGGCGGACGGCTACGCCAATGCCTCGGACCCACAGACCATTTTCTTCGGCAAGCTAAACGCCGTCTACGGAAAGAATGGCGAGGGCCTGTCGCAGGACAATTACAACGCTCCAGTCGGATTCATCGAGGAGTAAGAGGCTATCATGCGTACACTGAAAGTTTTTTCCGTCTCCATCGCCCTGGTGTCCGCACTCGCGCTTGCGGGCTGCTCGTCGACAGGCAAATACGGCCCCGTGCCCGAGAGCTATCTCTATGGCACCCAGCTTGACCGCAACGAAATCAAGGTTGCCGAGACGACAGAATATCTCGAAGTCCGGCTCAATCCGCTGGACTCGCATTTGCGGCTTGAGGAACGCGAGCGCATTCGCGCTTTTGTTGCTGACTACAAGCAGCGCGGTCATGGCCCGCTGGTCATGTCGCTACCGCAAAATCACCAGAACGATGACCTCGCCATCACTGCGGTCGCCGAGGCGCGCGAAATCGCCTGGACCGCTGGTGTAGCGTATGAG
>NZ_JBARZC010000075.1:0-6805 GCF_049649345.1 Henriciella sp.
GCGTGTGCAACATGGTGTGCTGGGTAATCTCGCGGGCGAACGTCTTGAACTCTTCCTGTGTGGGCAGTTTGCCATTGAGCAGCAGATAACAAACCTCAAGGTATCCAGACTGGCTGGCTAGCTGATCAATCGGATAACCGCGATGCAGCAGGATGCCTTTTTCGCCATCAATAAAGGTGATCTGGGACTGACAGCTCGCCGTGGATGTAAATCCCGGATCGAACGTAAACACATCTGCGTCCGCATACAGGCGTCTGACGTCGACCACGTTGGGCCCATGCGTCCCGCTCAGGACGGGCAGATCATAAGTCTCGCCGTCGATGTCCAGTTTCGCCGTGCCGGCAGGTTTGGTGTTGTTGATCATATCAGCCCTCTCGAACGTGTTTTTTTACTGATCCTGCGCTTCATCTTTCGAAGCGAGGTGAAAATCTATGCGCGCAAGCGTTTCGCTGCGTCCTAGCCAGCTCATGACCGGCGCAAGATCCGGAGCAGGTAGCCCCCCGGTCAGAGCTGCTCGTATGGGCGGACCGATTTGTCCGAAGGACAAGTCGTTCTGCTCGCAATAGGACGTCAGCGTATGCTGCAATGCGGTATCGCTCCACTCCGTAACATTGGCAATGGTTTGGCGCAATTGAGCAAGCGTATCAAGCTTGTCGCCGGACAGCGCCTTGCGCGCCTTCTTGTTGAGATTGTCGGCGTTTGACGTCCAGAGAAAGCGGAACGCTTCGGCGAGCTCCGGAAGGGTCGCGCCCCTATCTTTCATTGAGGGCAGCGCATGGCGGATCCGGTCTGCCACGTCTGATGTCATCTGGTCGCCTGCTGCTTCCTCCAGCCAGGGCGAGAGCAGCGACAAAAGCCGGTCATCATCACATGCGCGAATGAAATGCGCATTCACATCATTGAGTTTGGCGAGATCGAGCCGGGCAGGGGACTTGTTGATCGCGTCGAGCGAAAACACCGACGCAGCTTCGTCCAGCGTAAAAATTTCCTGATCGCCATGGCTCCAGCCGAGGCGAAGAAGGTAGGCGTTCATGGCCTCCGGCAGATATCCCATGTCCCTGTAAGCGGTTGTGCTCAGCGCGCCATGACGCTTTGAGAGCTTGGCTCCATCATCGCCGTGGATCATGGGCACATGGGCAAATTCAGGGACAGGCCAGCCCATCGCCTCATAAATAGGTTTCTGCCGGAAGGTGTTGCGCAGATGGTCGTCGCCGCGGATCACTTGAGTGATGCCCATATCATGATCATCAACGACGACGGCCAGCATATAGGTCGGTGTGCCATCCGCTCTGAGCAGGATCAGATCGTCAATCTCGCGCGCCTTGACGCGAACGTCCCCCTGGACCTTGTCGTGGACACGAATTTCACCATCATCGGGCGCTTTTAGCCGAACCGTGTAGGGCGCATCGCCATCCGGTGCAGGCGCACCGTCCCGATACGGTGATCGGAAGGGCGCGAGCAGAGCTTCAGCATCCGCCAGGCGCTCAGCTTTGTCGGCTTCGCTGAGACCGTCTTCCTTCGCGGCAGCGCGTGCCGCTTCGCCTTTTTCGCGGCGTTCCTGCAGCTCTTCAGGCGTCACATAGCATCTGAACGCTTTGCCAGCCTCGACCATGGCGTGGGCGCATTCGGCATGTCGTTCGGCGCGCGCGCCCTGATAGGTGACCGCCTCGTCAGCCTCCAGACCAAGCCAGCTCATTCCATCCAGAATGGCGTCGACCGCGTCCTGCGTTGAGCGTGCCTTGTCGGTATCCTCAATCCGCAGAAGAAATTTTCCCTGGTTGCGGCGTGCATACAAGTAGTTGAAAAGAGCAGTCCGGGCGCCACCGATGTGGAGCATGCCAGTCGGGGAGGGGGCAAAACGGGTAATCGTCGTCATACGTCAGACTTCTGGTCGCTTGTTTTGGATCGCAAGAGCGTTGATCGCCATGAACACGCTCGCGCCGTCTCAGGCAAGAGGCAGACTGCCGCTATGGACGACGCTGCTTCTGATCGCGTTGATGCCTTGCGGATTCTTCGAGGCCCGCTCTATTTCGCGCTTGGTCTGGTTATCGGTGTTGCATGCTATTTCAGCCTGCTCTTTGAGCCGACCTGGCTCGCGATAGCCAGCGTAAGTGGAACAGTCCTGATCGCTTCATTGGCGCTGCGCCGTTACAATCTGCCCTATGCCGCCCGCGTCCTTCTTTTTCTGCTGGCGGGCGCTGCCTGCGGCCTGTTCCTCGGAAAATACCAGATCGAGCGCGCATCGAGACATTTGCTGACCGAGACAGTTGGCCCGGCCATGGTAGAAGGCTGGGTGACGTCGATTGAGCCCGGGCGTAATGGTTCGCGGCTGCGCCTTGATGTTCACGCCATCGGCGGTGAAACCACCCAGACGCTTCCGTCTCATGTCCGCCTGACTCACTCGCTATCTCTGAATGTCGCGCCGGGGCGGTTTGTGCGGTGCTGGGCGGTTATTCGTCCGCCGCCTCAGCCGGCGCTCCCCGGCGACTATGATTTCAGCCGGCAGGCCTTTGTCGAGGGTCTCGACGGGGTCGGCTATGTTCAGGGCAGATGCCAAGGCGGCGCCTTGAGCGCGGACCGCGGCGGGCTAGACGGCTTGACCAGCCGGCTGGCGCAGGCCCGCCGGGCGCTCGCCTTGCACGTGGAAAAAGCGGCGGGGGAACGCGCCGGAGGATTGGCGGCTGCTCTCACCTCCGGTGACCGAAGCTTTATGAGACCAGAAGATACCGATGCGCTAAGGGGATCAGGCTTGGCCCATCTGCTTGCCATTTCCGGGCTTCATCTAGGCCTTATCAGCGGCCTGATCTATCTCTTCGTGCGCCGCGGCCTTGCGCTATGGGAATGGTTGGCGCTGCGGTTTCCCGTGCAGAAGATTGCGGCGCTGGCAGCGATTCTCGGGGCCGCGGTCTATCTCGTCATTTCAGGGTCGAGCATTTCGACCCAGCGGGCGTTCATCATGGCGGCCGTCTTCTTCGGCGCGATCTTGTTCGACAAGTCGCCCTTGAGCATACGCTCTTTCTCAATTGCCATGATTGCGGTTATCGTCATCCATCCGCACAGCGTCATGAGTCCGGGATTTCAGATGTCGTTCGCGGCAACGGGCGCCCTAATCGCGAGTTTTGAGGCCTGGACCAGGCGCCGGCGGGCGCGGGGCGACTATGGAGGGGGCTTCAGTTTTACGATGAAGTCGCTTGTCTTGTCTTCCTTTATCGGGGCGGCCGCGACAGCGCCTTTTGCGCTCTACCACTTTGACAGGCTGGCCCCGTTCGGACTGGCCGCGAACCTTGTCGCTATGCCGATCATCACCTTCATCAGCGCGCCGGCGGCAGGTCTTGCTCTGCTGACATGGCCGCTAGGCCTGTCCGATTTGTTTCTCGCGATATTTGGCTGGTCGCTTGAGCGGGTGCTGGACATTGCCTGGTGGGGGGCCGAAGCGGGTGGAAATGGCGTGGGCCTCGGAGACGCCATGCCGCAGCCGGTCTTCTGTGTCCTGATTGTCGGATTGATCGTCTGCTGCTTGTCACAGACATGGCGCGCGGCCATTACAGTAGCAGTGTCTGCCGGTTTTGCCGCGACGCTTGGCATTGCGCTTTCGCCAAAACTTCTTGTACACGCCTCGGCGTCTGGGGATGTATTCATCAGGACCGATCAGGGACACATCCACAGTTACGCTTATTTCGAGGGCAATGGCCTTGCGCCGCTTCGATATAGCGATCTGGAACAGACCGGAAATTGCAGAGATCGCGCCTGCCTCATCGACAGCAGCATCGGTGCGCTAAGCGTTGGCCGCTCTTTACCCGATGACGCTGCATGCCGAACCGCCGACACGCCGATCATTCTTTCAAACGAAACGACAGAGCAGATGGCAGAATGCATCCCGCCATCCGGGCAAGCCGTTCTTACATTTGAACCAAGCGACGTGCCGTTCACAATCTACGACACGTTTTTCGGCGGGCTCGAAATCAAGTCACCCGAATGCGGACACCGTCCGTGGGCGCCATGTCTTGATACCTCATGATCAGTCGTAGCGTCTGACGAGCGCCACCAGCTTGCCCTGAATGCGGACACGGTCGGGACCAAAGATACGGGTTTCATAAGCTGCATTGGCCGCCTCAAGCGCAATCGAGGCCCCTTTCTTGCGCAACCTTTTGAGCGTCGCCTCTTCCTCATCAATAAGAGCCACGACAATGTCACCGCTTTGAGCGTCATCAGTCCGTTTGAGGATGACAAGATCGCCATCATGAATACCCGCCTCGATCATGGAGTCGCCTTTGACTTCGAGAGCAAAGTGATCATCACCCTCGGGCAGGTCGTCTGGCGGACGAATGCGGGAGGTTTCGTGCTGAATCGCCTCAATCGGCACACCTGCCGCAATGCGGCCCAGCACAGGAATAGTATGGTTGGAGAAACGCGGCACGGCGCCGCCGACAACGCTTGGCCGAAAGACCTGACGCCCGCGGGGCGGGGCTGCCGGAGTTGCCGAATCTGGGAGTTTTAGCACTTCAAGCGCCCGCGCACGATTGGCGAGCCGCTTGATGAAGCCACGCTCTTCCAGGGCAGTAATCAGCCTGTGAATGCCGGATTTCGAGGCTAGGTTCAGCGCTTCCTTCATCTCATCGAATGAGGGAGATACACCGTCCTGCTTAATTCGCTCATGAATAAAGAGTAGAAGCTCTTTTTGCTTGCTGGTCAGCACGATGTGCCCTCCGAATCAACTGGTTTCGTTCACACATGTTCTACATGCGTTCTCGTTTCAGGTCAATCCGCTTGTCATTCTCAGCTTTTTGCAATCGGCTTCGCGGTGGTCTGATTTCATGAGACTTTCACCGATCAGGAACCGGCGGGCGCCGGCTTTTCTGAGCCGTGAGATATGCGAAGGGTCCGAAATGCCGCTTTCGGAGATCAGTGTCTTGTCTGACGCGAGCTGAGGCGCAAGGGTTTCGGTCGTCTGCAGGTCGGTAGTCATCTTTTTCAGGTTACGGTTGTTGATGCCGACGAGCCTTGCGGGAAGGCTGTTAGCCCGCTCAAGCTCATCAGCATCATGGACCTCGACGATTGCGTCCATTCCGAGATCGGACGCAGCATTACAAAGGTCCAGCGCTAGCGCATCATCAACCGCCGACAGGATAACCAAAATGGCATCAGCGCCGTACGCGCGCGCTTCGGCGACCTGGTGGGTGTCGATCATGAACTCCTTGCGCAGCACGGGGAGGCCCACGGCCTGCCTGACGGCAACGAGATCGTCCAGCGAGCCCCCAAAGCTTGGGAAATCAGTGAGGATGGAGAGGCACGTCGCGCCACCTTGTTCGTATTCCCGGGCGATCTGGACCGGGTCAGCGCCGGGGACGATCTCGCCCGCAGACGGCGATTTGCGTTTCAGCTCGCAGATAAGAGCGTTCTCACCGGTGTCAACCGTTTTATCCATGGCCGCTGCGAAGCCGCGCGGCGCATCGGCGCTCTTCGCCGCGTCAAGCAGGCGCGAAAGCGAATGCGAGGCCTTGAGCGCCGCGACCTCGTCGCGCTTATAGTCGATGATGCGATCAAGCGCCGTCTTCATTCCTCTGACTTCCCGTGACTGATCGCGGCAAGCTTTCCAAGGGTTCTTAGCGCGGCGCCACTATCGATTGCCGACAACGCCATTTGCGCGCCGGACTTCAGGTCCTTGGCAAGCCCCAGAATATGCAGGCCTGCCGCGGCATTGAGCGCGACCATGTCTCTGAACGGTCCGGGGCGGCCTTCAAGCAGATCTCGAATGGCAGCCGAATTCTGTCCGGGCGTGCCGCCCTCGATCGCAGAGAGTGGGCTGTTATCGAGTCCGGCCTCTGCTGGTGAAACGGTGAAATCGGAAAGTCCGCCAAGGGTAACTTCGATCACCCGCGTTTCGCCGGCGATTGAAATCTCGTCCACGCCGTCTACGCCATGAACCACCCAGGCCCGTTCGATGCCGAGCTTCTGAAGCGTTTCGGCCATCGGTCGCAGCCACCTTTCTTCATAAACCCCGAGGATCTGGTGGGAGGCGTTGGCCGGATTCGAGAGGGGCCCAAGCAGGTTAAAGATGGTACGAATGCCAAGGCTAGCCCGGATTGGCGCGACATGGCGCATGGCGGAGTGATGGCTGCGCGCAAACAGAAATCCGACGCCGGCCTGTTCAATGGATTTTTCGAACCGTCCAGGCGTGATGTCGAGCTCGACACCGAGCGCTTCCAGCACATCAGCCGAGCCGGTCTTCGGTGGAACGGAGCGGTTCCCGTGCTTGGCGACACGTCCACCCGCAGCGGCGATGACAATCGCGCTTGCGGTGGACGTATTCAGAGACGTCCAGGGCAGGCCGCCCGTGCCGCAGGTGTCGAGCAGCGGCCCTGCAATATCGACACGCCGGGCGTGCTTGCGCATGGCCGATGCACCCGCAAAGAGCTCATTCGAAGTCTCACCGCGAACCGCGAGGCCCATCAGGAAGGCCCCGATCTTCTCCGGCGCTGCTTCTCCCGATAGGAGTGTGTCGAACGCTGCCTCAAGTGTATCGGGCGCCAATTCTTCGCTGCGGGCCAAGGCTTTTATGGATGATGAAAGCGCAGTGTCTGTCATGGAATAGTCCGGGCTTTAGTGGCCAAGGAAGTCCTTTATCTTCGAAAGCATTGCCGGGTCGAGCGCAAGGTCGCGGTGGCCAAGATCATCGTCCGCAACGAGCTCCGCATTGGGAAGCTTCTCGGACAGGGCGCGTATCGCAGAAAGCGGGCAGCTTTCGTCGGCTTCGGACCCGATCAGCAGGATACGGCCGGAAAATGACTTGAGCGCAGCTTCGATG
>NZ_JBARZC010000076.1:0-6111 GCF_049649345.1 Henriciella sp.
GTGAGCGCCAGTACGACCCGGCTCACCCGATGGCCGACGGCGAGGGCTATGTGATGATGTCCAACGTCTCGCTCGTGACCGAAATGGCCGACATGCGCGAAGCCAACCGGACCTATGAGGCCAATCTCAATTCCTTTCAGCAGGCACGTACGATGTACAAATCCCTGCTCGACATCCTTCGGCGATAGGGGGCCAAGATGACGAATGTGAATTTTTCAGCCTACGCAGCACTTAACAACATCAAGCCGGGCGACCAGGCCAAACCGGCCGCCAAGCCGGATGAGGCAGGCGGCGCGGTCTCTGAAGGCTTTGCCGCTTTCAAGCAGACCCTCGAGCAGGCCGAACAGACCGCGATCCAGACCGCTGTCAGCGGCGCTGATCCGCACGCCATGGTCGAGGCGCTCGCCAATGCAGAGCTCGCCCTCGATGCGGCTGTGACGATCCGCGACAAGGTGGTCGAGGCCTATCAGGAACTCCTGAGAATGCCGGTCTAGGCCGCTTACCGGATGACTGAGCTTGCGATCTTCGAAATTCTGCGCGGGGCCTTCTGGACAGCTGTCCTGATGGCCCTGCCAATTCTGGGCGTCACGCTTGTGCTCGGCTTTGCGATCGGCCTGATCCAGGCGCTGACCTCCATTCAGGAAATGACGCTGACCTTCGTGCCGAAGATCATGGCCGTCGTCATCGTCTTCTTCCTGACGCTTGGCTACATGACCAATGTCGCGCTTGATTTCTTCAACAATTCAGTGATTCCGCTGATTTCAGGATAGGCGCAGAATGCCCACGTCCAGCCTCTTGAACCTTGCCAAGCCGACGACGCTTCTTGCGATCGGTCTGATGCTGATCATCCTGGTGATGGTCCTGCCAGTGCCGGCCTGGGTGATGGATATCGGCCTGACGCTCTCTTTCGCATTCGCCATCCTCATCTTCACGACGGCGATCTTCATCGAGCGGCCGCTCGACTTCTCGTCCTTTCCGAGCGTCCTGCTGGCCTCGCTGATCCTGCGCCTGGCGCTGAACGTCTCCTCGACGAAGCTGATCATCTCCGAAGGCCATACCGGCACGGATGCGGCGGGCGGCGTCATCGAAGGCTTCGCCATGTTCATCATGGGCGGCAATCTGTTTGTCGGCCTGGTTGTCTTTGCTGTGCTTGTCATCGTGAACTTCATGGTGATCACAAAGGGTGCGGGCCGCATGGCCGAAGTCGGCGCGCGCTTCGCTCTCGACGCCATGCCGGGCAAGCAGCTCGCTATCGACAGTGACCTCGCCGTCGGTGCGATCAGCCATGAGGAAGCCAAGAACAGGCGCCAGAAAGAACAGGAGGAAGCGTCTTTCCTCGGCTCGCTTGATGGTGCCTCGAAATTCGTCAAGGGCGACGCGATTGCGGGCCTCCTTATTACAGCGCTCAACCTGATTGCAGGCATCGGCTTCGGCATCGCCGTCCACGGTCTCAGCATCAATGAAGCCCTTGCGAACTATTCCATCCTGACGGTTGGCGACGGTCTGGTCTCGCAGATCCCATCGGTGATTGTATCAGTGTCTGCCGCGCTCCTGCTCGCCAAGGGCAAGGAAGAGGGCGCGATCGATATCACGCTTCTCAAACAGCTTGGCGCAAACGCTTCTGCGCTCGCCATTGTTGCCGGCATCCTCGCCACGTTCGCGCTCCTGCCGGGCCTGCCTTTCATCCCCTTCATGCTCGCCGCTGGCGGTTTCGGCGCAGCCTCCTACTTTATCCGCCAGGAGGAGAAGGCCAGGGAAGCCGAAGAGGCCGAAGCCAACGCCTACGAGGCGCCCGAACCTGTCGTCATTGGCGATTCCATCCATTCCGATGAAATCCATCTCGAAGTCTCGCCGGACCTTGTCAGCATGGTGCTGCAGGGCTCTGACGGTTTTGAAAGCCGGATCGACAAGATCCGCCGCTACATCGCAGAGGAATATGGCTTCGTTCTGCCCTCCATTCGCATGACGGACAATCCGACCCTCGCCAAGAATGCCTACCGCATCCGCATCCAGGGCGTGAAAGTCGATGGCGGTGTGTTGCGGCCCGGATCGGTGTTGGCGCTCATGGAAGACAAGCAGCTGCCCCACCTGCAGGGTGAGCGCGTGAAGGAGCCCGTCTACAAGGCCTCCGCCCGCTGGCTACCGACGACCAACAAGCAGGAACTTGCCGCTGCCGGTGTCCCCGCCATCGAAGCGACAGAAGTGCTCGCGACTCATATGCTGGAAGTCATCCAGTCGAACTTCTCGCTGGTCTTTACCCGCCTTGTCATGATGGACACGCTCGACGCGCTGACCCGGATTTCCGACAGCGAGCGCGCTGCCGCCAACAAGCGTTTTCTCGACGAGTACATTCCCGGAAAAGTTACGCCGGAACAGCTGCTCGCCGTGCTCCGCCTGCTGCTCGAGGAGCGGGTCTCCATCCGCAATCTCTTCCTCATCATCGAGACGATTGGCGAGGCGAAATCCCAGACGGCCAATATCGGCAAACTGGTCGAAGCGGTGCGCCAGCGCCTCGGCTTCCAGATCGTCGACCGCCTGCAGGATACAGATGGCCGCCTGCCGCTGCTGCAACTCGCGCCCGGCTGGGAAGAAAAATTCAGCGCGCATGAAGTGACCAAGGAAGATGGCGGCTCAGACATTGCCCTGCCGCCCGAACTCTTCGGCGACCTCACCAATTCGGTGCAGACCAAGCTCAACGAATTTGCCCAGAAGGGCGTCACCGCGGCCATCGCGACCTCATCGCGCCGCCGCCGCTTCCTGCAGACCGTGCTTGCGAGCAAGGGCATCCGCAATTCCGTCCTCGCCTATGAAGAAATAGGCGCCAAGAGCAAGCCGTATATCGTCGGCGTTATCTGATGCCGGTGTCTTTGGCCCTGACAGCGGAGCTGACAGGCTGGATCACCCTCATCATGGTGATCATGGCGCGGCTGTCCTTCGTCATCTTCCTGATGCCGGGGATTGGTGAGCAAACCGTTCCGGTCCGTGTCCGCATCGGCCTTCTGCTCGCCTTTTCAACAGCCATCGCCGCTGCCGGTATCCTCCGACAGCCGGATGTCACCGGCCTGCCGGATTTCTTTGTCCTCCTGTTTCTCGAAAGCACGATCGGGCTGTTCCTCGGCGTGCTGCTGCGCCTGTCTATCTGGCTGCTCAGCATGGCCGGGACCCTGGTGGCGCAGGTGATTGGCCTGTCGCAAATGCTCGGGATCGCGCTCGAGACAGAAGCGCAGACGATGACGGCCAACATATTCGCCATGGCCGGCGCCGCGCTGCTGCTGTCGATGGATTACCATATCAGCGTGTTCGTCCGCTTTACCGAACTCTATGGCGAAATCCCGCTCGGCATGATCACCGGGATCGATCCCATGTTCCTGATCCGGAGCGGCTTCGGCGCATTCGGCTTCGCGGTGCTGCTCGCCTGGCCGTTCGTCGCGGTCAACCTGCTCTACAATCTCTGTCTTGGCTTCATCAACAAGGCGCTGCCGTCGCTCATGGTGGCCTTCGTCGGAGCGCCATTCATCGTCGGCGCGGGCATGCTCTTGCTTGCCTTGTCGATGTCCACCATCCTGATGGTCTGGATGGACCGGATTCCGTCCTTGATCGGCTGGCTCTAGGAGGCTGTGAAATCGCATGGCTGAAGACGACCAGAATGGTGGCGGCGAGAAGGAATTCGAGGCCACCGAGCAGCGAAAGCGCGAAGCGCGCCGCGAAGGCAATGTTGCCCAGTCAAAAGAGGCCAACAGCTTTGCCCTGATGGCCGGCATGGCGATCGCTGCCGGCATGTTCGGCATGATTCTGGGCGGCCATATCTTCAATGAATTCCAGTCTGTCTTCTATCACGCCGACAGCTATGCAAATGACATCTTCGCCGGGGGCGGAGAGCAGTCGCGTGCCTGGCTGAGAGGCATTCTGTTCTGGACACTGCCGATATTCATCATCCTCTTCGTCCTCGTCATCGGCGCGCTCCTCCTGCAGGGCTCGATCGCCTTCTCGGCAAAGAAGATCAAGCCGGATATGAAGAAGCTCAACCCGGCTGAAAACATCAAGAAAAAGTATGGCCCCAAAGGCCTGCTCGATTTTGCGCGGGACACTGCGAAGATGCTCTTCGTCGGCTTTCTGGGAGCGATCTTCCTCTACATTTTCGTCGACAAGTACTACGCGTCCAGCGCCGTCCAGCTGTCGCAATTCTTCCAGTTCACCTTCAGCCAGGTGATGTTGCTCATCCTCATCTTCTGCGCCTTCCAGTTCGTTCTGGCCGCAATCGACCTGCCCATTCAGCGCCAGATGCACGCCAATCAGCTCAAGATGACGCGCGAGGACGTGAAAAAAGAGGTCAAGCAGTCCGAAGGCGACCCGCAGATGAAACAGTCGCGGCGCGAGAAGGCCTCCAAGATCACCAAGGGCCAGATGATGCAGAATGTGAAGGAGGCGACCGTCGTCATGGTCAACCCCGAACACTATGCCGTCGCCCTCAAATGGGAACCGGAGTCGAGCAAGGCGCCCGTCTGCGTCGCCAAGGGCGTCGATCATCTCGCCGCCCGCATCCGCGACATCGCAACCGAGAATGGCATTCCGATCTATCGCGATCCGCCCTCGACGCGCTCCATCTACCGGCTCGTTGATGTGGATGAGGAGATCCACCCCGAACACTTCGCCGCTGTCGCGGCCGCGATCAGCTTCGTCGAGCGGCTGAAAGA
Source organism: Henriciella sp. (assembly GCF_049649345.1). GTDB lineage: Bacteria > Pseudomonadota > Alphaproteobacteria > Caulobacterales > Hyphomonadaceae > Henriciella. The sequence goes on from NZ_JBARZC010000076.1 coordinate 4,695, forward strand.
GCATTTATGAGCCAGCCTGCGATAAAACCGAAAACGGCCAAGACGCTGACACGGCTGGTTTCCCTGCGGCGCCAGCAGGCTGAACAGGCTTTTGCGCAGGCGAGACAGGAGGTCGCTGCAGCCGAGGCGGTGTTGGGCCAGCTTGAAGCGGCCCTGCGCGCAGCGCCCAGCCCGTCCCAAGACTTTGCAGCCTTCAGCCTGTCGGAGCAGAATGGAAATTCAAAACGCCTGCTTGCGCGCATCGCCGATCAGCAACGTCAGATCGACGCGCTAAAGCAGGATATGGCGGAAAAGCGCGAGACGTTGAAGCGCGCGTTCGGGTCCGAACGCCGGCTCGGGGAGATCACTGCCCGGCCGAAATAGTCTCGTCGGAAATCTCGGTCATGCAGACCTGATTACGGCCGGTACGCTTGGCCCGGTAGAGCTGGACGTCCGCCTTCTCGATCAGGGCACCCGGCGTCAGCCCGCTCTCAAAAGCGGCGATCCCGAATGAGGCTGTGATCTGTCCAACTTTCTCGCGCGACTGGCGCACCATAAGCCTCTTAGAGGCGAATTGCTCGCGGATGCCGTCAATCAGCTTCAGCGCTGCCTGGGGCGGGGTCTTCGGCAGCACAATGGAAAATTCCTCGCCGCCATAGCGCGCGACCATGTCGCGGCCCTTGACGTTCTTGCGGATCAGGTTCGCAAACACTTTCAGCACGTCATCGCCGACTGGATGGCCGAACGTGTCGTTTACTGTCTTGAAGTGGTCGATATCGGCCATGACAAGGCATAGGCTTTCGCCTGACTTTATGGCCGCTTCGATCGACTGGCCAAGATGCGCGTTCAAGGCGCGCCGGTTTGCAACGCCCGTCAGCGGATCGCGCGTGCTCTGCTTGCGCACATCGTCAAGTTCGGTGCTGAGTTTCGCAATCTGGGCCTGCGAGGTCTTGAGCCCCGACTGAAGCGAGCGGCTGCGCTCCGCCATCAGCCGGTTTTCCTCGATCAGGCGGTCGAGAATTTCGCGAATATCGGCTTCGGAACCCTGTTCGGGCAGCTCCTGGCCGATGCTGGCGAGTTGTTCCTGGAACCGGTCATTATTGCTGACGCCGCTGCTGACGAGATCAACAACATCGGTCATCTTCCGGCTGAACGCTTTGCCGATCCGCTCCTGCTGAACAGCGGCGTCGTCTTCCGGTAAGGCGTCCTTGCTGAGCTCTTCGATCTCGTACGGGCCAAACTCCTCGCCGCGCTCAATCATCTTGTTGACCGTCTTGACCAGCGCTTCGTCGGCCTGGGTGACATAGGCATACCAGAAGGCATAGGCTTCCGGAGTGGGCGGGGTGTGATGTTCTTCTATCAGGGCGAGGACGGTCTGCGAGACGCGGAAAGCATCCTGCTTGGTTTTGCGAACCTTGTCCTTGTCGCTGATAGAAAC
>NZ_JBARZC010000077.1:0-2363 GCF_049649345.1 Henriciella sp.
GCAGCCTCTCCTTCAATGAAGACTGGAAACGGGCCCATCACGAATTCAGGGATGTGTTTCCCGCCGACCACATGCAGTTTCTTCGAACCCTCAAAGCGTCTGCCCGGCTTGGAAAATTCGGGTTTGCGCATGCGGGGGTTCGCCCGGGCATCCCGTTTGACGAACAGAGCGAAAAGGATTTGCTCTGGATCCGTGACGAGTTTCTCAATTCGAAGGCCGAGTTGGATGTCTGTCTCATCCACGGACATACGCCGGTCGATCACGCCACCCTCGAGCAAGATCGTATTAACGTCGATACCGGAGCCTATTATAGCGGACGGCTGACAGCCGTTCGGCTCTTCGGCGACGACATATCGTTTATATCAACCCGACCATAGAGGCATCTTTTCCTATGCGACCTATCCTTCAATCCCTTCAGTGGACACTCGGCGCCGCGCTCTTCCTGATCGCCGCCTGCCAGTCAGCGCCGGTTCAGCAGGCGTCTGCGTCTGACGAGGAAATCATCCCGGCCGCGAGCCTGTCGGAGCCTTATAAACTCGGCCCGGCCGACAAGGTGAAAGTCACTGTGTTCGGTGAGCCAGAGCTTTCAGGTGAGTATGTCGTCGATGGTTCGGGCAATATCTCTCTGCCGCTCATAGATTCGTTTCAGGTCGAAGGCCTGTCGCTGCCGGAGTTCCAGAAGCTGACCGAGCAGAGCTACGCACAGGGCTATCTTCGCGAGCCGCGGATCAGTGCGGAAGTCCTGAATTTTCGTCCGTTCTACATTCTCGGCGAGGTCGCAAAGCCGGGCGAGTATCCGTACTCGAATGGATTGACCGTCATGAATGCTGTCGCGACGGCCGAGGGTTTTACGTATCGCGCCAACAAGAAATACGTTTTGATCAAAAAGGCCAATGCAAGCCGGGAGTTTAGGGTGGAGCTGACGCCAGCTCTGACGATCCAGCCGGGTGATACGATCCGGGTGGTTGAGCGGTTTTTCTGATCAGCTGGCGCTGTAGGAGAAAATGAGCGCGCATCTGCCCGGAATATGCAATTATCGATTTCAACTGGCCGGTGGGGGACACCGGCTTGTTCGAAGGCAAAAACAGAGCGGTCCGGTTCGCAGCAGCTAGGGGTTTCCTCCTTCGCGGACCACGCCGAGCGGGACCGGAAGATCAGTCGTCGATTGGGTTGGCCAGCCGCGCAGCCTCCGGATCGCTAAATAGGCATGAACTTTGCGAAGCGTGTGTTCGCAAATGACTTAGGGACATTCTTATGCGCTTACCTGTTATTTTTCTCCTGATCTCGGCGACGTCCGCCACGTCGGCGTATGCTCAAGACAGCTTCTTTGAGCGCAATCGCTATACAGCGGTGACAGAGCGGCCCCAGCCGGAATTCGACCCTGTGCCACTTCGGGCCGGTGGCTTTGATGTTCAGCCCTCCCTCGGGCTGGAAGCCGGGTATCGCGAGAACCTTTTCGCGACAGAGGATGACACTGAAAGTGACGCTTTTGTCCAGGCCAGCCCAAGTGTGAACGCCCAATCGACATGGTCGCGCCACAGCCTGAGAGGCCGGCTCGAAGCCGTTTCAACCGCCTATGCCGAGAACGACTCGGAAAATCACACCGATCTTCGCGCGAATGCAGAAGGGCGTCTCGATCTGGGAACGAGAACCGAATTGACCGGGTCACTCATCGCAGAGAGCCTGAATGAACCAAGATCGGCATCGGCGCGCGTTGCCAATGCCGAAGAGCCGGTGATGTATGATCGCACCGGGGCGGGTATTGGCGTCTCGCACGAGGCGGGCCGCGTTCGCGTGGACGGGACCTATACGTTTCAGACGCTCGATTTCGACGATGTCGGCCTGATCGGCGGCGGCGTCCAGGATCAGGACTTCCGCGACTATGACGAACAGGAATTGAGCTCACGGGTGAGCTGGGCGGTTGAGCGCGACTGGGCGGTCTTCGTGCAGGGCGCTTATGTGGACCGGTCTTATGATCAGACGACCCCTGGCGCAGTCAGCCGGGATGCAACTGGCGTCATTGCCAGAACCGGTGTGGATTTCGAACTTCAGAACCTGATCCGCGGTGACATCGGGGTGGGCTATCAGTCCTTCGATTTCGACGACCAGGCGATTGAGGACATTGATGGTCTTTCGGTCGATGCCAACGCTCAATGGTTTGTGACGCAGCTGACAACCGTGTCAGCCAGCGCGGCGCGCACCGTTGTCGATTCCGGCATCATCTCTTCGCCCGGCACAGTCGTGACGCGAGTGGCCGCCGGCATCGATCATGAGCTTCGTCGCAACGTCATTATCGGCGGTGAACTCGGCTTCGAAAACCGCGACTTCCAGGAGATCGACCGTTCCGACGACCTGATCAGCGT
>NZ_JBARZC010000078.1:0-3824 GCF_049649345.1 Henriciella sp.
CCGCATGACAGCGCTTGGGTCTTCACTCTGGCTTCTGTTCGAACTCATCCAAAATCTGGAACACAAAAGAATAAATGATTGCCATCACGCCCATCACCATGGTGTAGATAAGGCCATACCAGGTCAGGGTTTCCGAAACCACCGAGGATCCGGTTTCCGGATTGTTCAAGAGCCTGAGCACGTCCATTACCACGAGCACCGGGGAAGCGAACATGAAGCCGATGACCGGGATGGACGGAATAAAACTAAAGGCGATCAGAAGCTTCAATCTGGTCGAGATACAAGTGGATTTTTCCATGTCATGTGTCCTTTCTGAGATGGAATTGAAGGTGTTGGGGAGCCCGTTCACGCGGCTTCCCGGTCGGCATGCCGCGCGGCCTCGATGATGTAATCCACGCCCACCTGCGCGGCTGATGCGGCGGTGAAGATCAGTCGTTTGTCGTCGGCCAAAGCCTTGAGCCAGCTCGAGACGTAAGCCGCGTTCTGCCGGGTCTCTGGCTCGATCCCGAGGGCCACGCAGAGCATTGCGCCGCCGATCTCGGCCAGCAACTCCTCGCGCGCCACGTCCTTGCGGCTCATGCAGGTGGTGAACCGGTCCAGCCGACTCTTGTGGCCGGTGGCATGCAGGCTCTCATGGGCGAGGGTGCCGAAATATCCCGTGTTGCTGTGAAACGTTTCCGCGGGCGGCATGTGGATCCGGTCCACCTTGGGATCATAATAGGCACGCGGGTCCTTGCTCGTCTCGATCGTCACGCCGATCCCGGCAAAGAAATCCATAAGCTCCGCGTCGATCTCGGTGCCCATGTCCTGGGCTTTGTTCGGCGTCCGGGCGAACTCTTTGGGCAGACCGTCGATCTGGTCGGCATTGAACACGCGGTAGGCGCGCAGATAGCCGATGCGCTTCTCGTCGCCGGCTTCGGTCTCGCGCTCCACCGTACCGTATTTGACGACGGTCGAGGACCTCTCTCCCTTGCGGACTTGCGCACCCAGTTCGGTTGCCTGCCGGTAAGTGAACCAATGCGCGCCGCCATAGCCTTTCTCGGCCGCTTCGAGCCACAGCAGCAGAACGTTGATGCCGCGATAGGGCACGCCGTTGGCGCGCAGCGGAAAGAATGCACCGCCCGCCGATCCGGTCCATGGTTTGCGCCAGGGCGGCGTGCCGGCCTCGATCGCCGCCATGATCCTGTCGGTGACGTATTGCTGAAGGTCGAACTTCGTTCTCGTCTCGCCTTTCGGGCTCAGGTCGGTCGTCGTCATGGGATCATCTCCTGTCTGGCTTTCCCTCGGCCTCATGGCCGCACCAAAAACGGAAGCTCCCTTTGCTCTTTCCCGCGGCGCGTCAGTGTCGCGGAACGTCTCAGCAGGGCGCAGACATCCCGGGACAAGCGCGCCCGCTGTCGAGCGAGACATAGCTGGTGTCCGGGTCCTCAATCAGGTGAGCGAACACGCGCTCTCAGACGCCGGCCTTCTCCGATCTTCCGGTGGTGAGGTGAGCTGCGGCGGCTTTTCCGGCGAAAGGGCGCAAGCTATAGAGCCGGGATGTGCAACCTCTACTCGCTGACCAAGAGCCAGGATGCGATGCGGCAGCTGTTTCCCGGCATCCGGGATCGCACGGGCAACCAGCCGCCCCTGCCGGGGATCTTTCCTGACCAGGAAGCGCCGGTGATCCGCAACACGGAGGACGGCGCGCGCGAGCTGGTGCGCATGCGCTGGGGCATGCCGTCCCCGGCCTTCGCCCTGAAGAACCGCAAGACCGATGGTGGCGTGACCAATATTCGCAACACCCGTTCCCCGCACTGGCGGCGCTGGCTGGGGGTCGGGCAGCGCTGCCTGGTTCCGTTCACGAGCTTCTCCGAATACGACACAAGCGCGGGGCAGCCGGCCATGCCGGTCTGGTTCGCGCTCGATGATACGCGCCCGCTGGCGTTTTTCGCCGGCATCTGGACGCGCTGGACGTCGGTGCGCAAGCTGAAGGAAGGCGAGACCACCAACGACCTGTTCGGCTTCCTGACAACGGAGGCCAACGGAATTGTCGGCGCGATCCACCCCAAGGCCATGCCGGTGGTCCTCACCGAACCCGAAGCATGGGAGACTTGGCTGTCGGCGCCGGTCGAGGAGGCGATGGCACTGCAACGCCCGTTGCCCGATGACGCCCTGAAGATCGTGGCGCGCGGTGAAAAGCAGGATAAGGGCGAGTCGCAAGCCGGCTGAAGATCCGAACGGTCCGCGATCCCAGCCCCTCAAGGACAGCGAGCATGGATCAGAACACGCTTGAGTGCCTTCTGCGGGAGCTGCTGATCGGGGCGCTTGAAGACGGCCTCGATGTGGATGCCATTCTCGCGGCGCTTGCGGCCGAGAAGCGGTACTTCCTCGAGCAGGTGAACTCGCTTGGGAACGAATAGATCGGCCTTTACCGCTTAACCCCTGTCCAATTGTCCAGTCGGGTCCTGCCTGCGATACCGGTGCCGGGTGAGTGCGGGGGCAATCATGAAACGGTCGATCTGTGAGCTATGGTGGAAAGCGCCCCTTTTCGCCGGAAGTCTATATTACTGGTGGTGGTCGTTCAAACCAGCGCGGGATGTCATTGTAGGGCTGCTGTAGGGTGTTGCGGCCCGCCGAAACACGGAACTGCGCGGAGTATAGCGATGCTGAGAAACTGGTTATCTGCATTGGCCCTGGCAATCCAGTTCGGGATCTCCTGCGAACCTGCATCCGCTGAAGCCGCCGTGCGGATCGTTGACGGCGACGGTCTGCGGATCGAGGGGCAGAGCATCCGCCTCTGGGGCATCGATGCGCCGGAGCTGGATCAGACCTGCGAGCAGGACGGCAGAGCAACGCCGTGCGGAGAGGATGCCCGCCTTCTTCTCGGCGCGCTGGCCCAAAGCGGTGAGATTACCTGCGAGACAGAGAAAACAGATCGATACGGGCGTACCGTGGCGCGCTGCTTTGCAGGCGGGCTCGACCTCGCGGGTGCGATGGTGCGGCAGGGTTACGCTCTTGACTGGCCGCGCTATTCGGACGGGTTCTATTCTAGCGAAGAGGCGGAGGCGCGCGTCGAGCGGCGCGGCATGTGGGCCGGGCGATAGGGCTGTACCGGCGCTTCGTCCGGGCAACGGTCGGTCTTCGAGGATACCTTCATAGATTTAGGAAATCATGTATCGTTCCCGCTAAAAAGAAATTATTTGATAATTTGCACGAGCTGCTCTTTGGTAATACCCGAGCGTGTCCAATCTTCTGTGTATGACCCCGCCGGTCCATGCTGAGAGCGACAGGAGCATGGACCATGACGAGGAAGATCGACGACGACCCGATCGACGAATTGCTGAAGGGCTGCGAGCGGCCGGAAGACCTGCTCGGCGACGGCGGTTTGATGCGAGGGCTCAAGCGCGCCTTGATGCAGCGGATGCTGGGAGCGGAGCTGACGGATCACCTGGGCTACGACCCCGGTGAGACGCCCCCGCCGGTGCAGCCGAACCGGCGGAACGGCACCGGGCGCAAGACGGTGAAGGGTGAGGCCGGGGCTTTCGAGATCGACGTCCCGCGCGATCGGGATGGCAGTTTCGAGCCGCGCCTGATCGGCAAGGGCCAGACCTGGATCGACGGCTTGGACGACAAGATCGTCGGCATGTATGCGCGGGGGATGAGCGTGCGGGACATCCGCAGCCATCTCGAGGACCTCTACGGCCTGGAGGTGTCTCCGGACCTGATCAGCCGCGTGACCGATGCGGTTCTCGACGAGGTGAAGGAATGGCGCTCGCGGGCGCTGGACGCCGTCTATCCCGTGGTGATCTTCGATGCGCTGAGGGTGAAGATCCGCGACAAGG
>NZ_JBARZC010000079.1:0-4636 GCF_049649345.1 Henriciella sp.
CCATTACACCGGTATGGAGACAGGCGACGCGGCGCTGGAGCGGATGTGCGATGCAGAGGCCTCAGTGTCGGCCCATTATATGGTGCGCGAGGATGGCGAGATCGTTGCGCTCGTGGACGAGGACAAGCGGGCCTGGCATGCCGGTGTCTCAAGCTGGCAGGGCGATACCGATCTCAATTCCCGCTCCATCGGCATCGAGATTGTGAATGGCGGCCATGACTGGCTCGGCCCCGATAGCAAGCTTCCTCCCTATCCGGACGCTCAGATCCAGGCGGTGATCACCCTGTCGCAAGGCATCATCGAGCGCTGGAACATCGCCCAGACGCGCATCGTCGGCCATAGTGACATCGCGCCCCGCCGAAAGGCCGATCCCGGCGAACACTTCCCATGGGCAAGGCTTGCCCAGCACAATGTTGGGCTGTGGCCACTGGCTCTGGAAGACAAGGACGGGTCGATTGAGCGGGCGCTGCAGCAGATCGGCTATGACACCGAGGATTTGGAGGCGGCAATCACGGCCTTGCAGCGCCGGTGGCGGCCTTCCCGCGTCGATGGCAAGGGCGACCGCGACACCCGTCAGATCGCGCACTCCGTCGCCGCGCTTTACGCCTCTGCCTGATCCTCTTCGGGCTGGTCCAGTTGGGCCTTTTGCAAGCCGATCTTGGTGGACCACTCGACCGACAAGGCCGCTCCAAGCAGCAATGACGACACCGACACAAGCAGCCAGATGAAACCAAGGATCACCGACGCCAGCGCGCCGTAGAATGTGTCGAGGACGGAGACCTTTAGATAAAGATGGTAGGCCCAGGTGGCGATGCTCCAGGAGAGGGCGCCGGCCGCAGATCCGAGCGCGAAGGCCCGGTTTGAATTGAGACGACCATAAAGCGACAGCGAGATGATCAGATAGAAGATCGCAAAGCAGGCGAGGAATTTTCCAAGCCACAGGCGCGACGCAATCATCGAGACATTCTCTGCAAGCTCGAAGGCGATGAAGCCCTGGCGTTCGGTGATGAAGGACATCAGAAGCTGCAGTGCGCCGAGCAGCCAGACGAGCAGGATCAGCAGCGTTGTCATCAAAAGCGAGACGCCCTGAAAGCGGATGATGTTCGATCGTTTCTCGCTGCCAGCGACCATGCGGATGCCGGTGATCGCCGCCTTGGCGCCTGAACTTGCCGTATAGAAGACGATGAGGACCGCAATGACCGCGCGGATGGTCAGGCCCTGCGGCGTCGCATCCCGGATCGTGGTCAGATCGGCCTGCTTCAGGGGCGCAACAGCCGAGATGAGGACCTGGTCGATCGTATCGGACAGGTTTTCAGAAAGATCATGCGGCAGGAGCGAGAAGAGCAGGGTCAGTGTCAGGTAGATCAGCGGGAACACCGAGAAGAGCGCATAGAAGCTGATCCCGCCCGAAACGATGCGGACTTCCGGTTTCGACAGCCGCATGATCGCATGCCACAGCGGCAGCAGGATCCAGTCGCGGAACACCGACGGCAGCGGTAGCTTTTCGATCCAGGCTTGCATGTGTCCGGCCTTTTCCCTCTCGCCGACTGCTCCGATGATGGGGCATCCGGCGCGCTCTGGCCAGACCATAGCCCGATGGGCCTTCCAATTCCTTGATTTTGCCGCCGTCGGCCGCTAGGAGCACGCCCACAGGAAATCTTCCGTATTGCCGCGGCTGCTGAACCGATCGAGCAATCGAGGAAGAGATCAATTTCACACCCAAACTCGCGGGCCGAGCGCCGCGCCCTTGCGCGCAGGCATGACGGCAGGCATGGCTCACGACCCTGTCGAGGCTTCGACGATAAGAACTGGAAGCTGATCTACAGGCGTGCAAATAAACTGAAGCGCGCGCGCCAGATTGGCAAGATCTGGCCGCATCGCGAATGGGAGAAACTTATGGCGGATGGAGAGCCTGTGAGGGTGCTCTTCGTGTGTTCGCGCAACCGGTTGCGAAGCCCGACAGCCGAGGCCGTGTTCAATACGGTCGAAGGCGTTGAGGCCCGGTCTGCCGGCACGGCGGGGGATGCCGACTGGCAGATCACGCTGGATGATATCCAGTGGGCCGATCTGATCCTCGCCATGGAAAACAAGCACGCCAACCGGCTAAAGGCCGACTTCCGTCAGGCTGTCGCCTACAAGACGATCGGTGTGCTCGCCATTCCTGACGATTACAAATACATGCAGGAGGATCTCGTCGAGTTGCTGCGACAGCGTGTCATGCCGTTGATCAGGGCGTCGGAGTGATCGTTTCAGATTGACCTAAGGGCCGCACACCCATTCGCCGTCATAGGTTCGGGTTGCGCCGTCGACGCGGTTCACCGACATTGTCGCGGCCTGCCGGGTCTGCTCTGTGTTGTCTACTTCGGCCTCGCCGAGTTCAACCTCGATCACATAGCCAGCGCCTGCAAAGAGACCGGCTTCTGCCTCCAGACGGCTGAACCCGCCCCGCTGTTCGCCATATAATTGTTCAGCGCCGCTGCCGCTGTCGACAGCGGCGGTAGGACGGGAGCTGTCGCCTGCATCGGCTGCCGCCAGCATCAGTATCTCCCCGCCATCGGCTGCCGCGAAGCTGCAGCGTAGCTCGCCTTCCAGCACATCCGCAGCATCTGCGCCAATAGGCTGGAGCGTGCTGGCACTGGTACCTCCCAGTGGACCGGAGGACGTATCATCAGTGCTGTCTGGGCGCAGCAAGTCGCCCTGTTCATCGGTTTCAAGCGCATCTTCCAGGGCGCTGTCGGTTGAGGTGCTATTGGTGTCGCTGGTCATGCCGTCGTCATCGGTCTGAATGTCAGCCGGTGGCGACGGTGATGCAGCCTCGGTCTCGTCGTCTGAGGGGGAGCAGCCGGCCAGGAAAGCGGGGACGGCAAGAATGGATGCGATTACAGCGACATGTCTCATGCGTGCCTGAACGACTGAAGCGGCCGAGCGTTCCGGTCGCCTTCCAAACGCGGCATTTGCTGATACAGCCTGCGAGAGGACTCGCGTTCATACACCAGACCAACTATATGACGCGCCTGACCAGACGGCCGGGCAGCTGCTGGTAGCGGGGTAACCTGCTGCTGGAGGAAAGTCCGGGCTCCATGGAAACAGGGCGGCGGGTAACGCCCGCCCGGCGCAAGCCGAGGGAAAGTGCCACAGAGAGCAGACCGCCAGCTGCTAGCAGCTGGTAAGGGTGAAAGGGTGGGGTAAGAGCCCACCGCGGGGGCGGTAACGTCCCTGGCATGGTAAACCCCGCCTGGAGCAAGACCGAATAGGGGGCGCATATGGGCCGTTTCCAGCCCGTGCCCCGGGTGTGTCGCGTGAGGGCCGGTGCAAGCCGGCTCCCAGAGGAATGGCTGCACAGGCGCGAAAGCGCTGGACAGAACCCGGCTTACAGGCCGTCTGGTCAGAATTCTCCCTCTTCCATGGCGTATATCTTGCACAGCATCCTTCGTTGAACGGAGCATGAAATCCATGTAATGTCAGCGTCTCAAGCGTAGAGGGGACATGCGCACACTTCGCCGGCGACACCTCGCATCATTGAAGATGCTGTTTGCCATCGCGCTTGCCGCGATGGTGGTGCGTGCCATGGTGCCAGCCGGCTGGATGATCATGGCCGATCCGGTGACGGGCCAGCCGAGCATCCAGCTCTGTTCGGGCAAGATGACTGTCGCCTCGCCTGTCGCGGCAACATCTGTTTATGCCCACGGCGATCATCATGGGCACGACATGCAGGGCGATGCGCACGATGGCCGTGCGATGGATCTAGGCGAGCAGACAAAGGCTCCGCCTGACCAGGGTGATCATGATCACGACCTCACCGAAGTGCCGTGCCCGTTTGCGCTGTCCTCTGTGCTCGGTTTGGCGGGCGAGGGCCTGCCCAGTCTCGATCCGCATGTGCCAGCTGCGCCTGACCGCGCTGTTCCTCCTGTGCGGGGCCCACCGGCCGCGCGCATTATCCAGGCTCCCCTTCCGGCTCGCGGGCCGCCTTCCCCGATCTGATTTTCTCTAACTCTAAAATCAGAACGCGCCTGCCCGTGAGCGGCGGCGCACAGGAAGAAAGTATTTTACAGACATGAAACGCAATAAAACCCCCCGGCAGATCCGGGGAATACCTGGCCTGCCCGCCAAAGCCTGTTTGCTGGCCGGCACCGCCCTCTTCGCACTTGCCTTGCCCGCAACAGCCCATGACGGCGACGGCGGCAAGGTCACCTATGCCACCGACCATGCGCCGATTGGCGTGATGGCGGACCACCGCCACAAGACCGGCGAGTGGATGTTGTCCTACCGCTACATGTATATGGACATGGCGGGCAATCGCGGCGGGACCGACACGCTCTCGCCTGACGAGATTGCGACGTCGGTTCCCAACCGATTCTTCGGCAATCCGGGCATGCCGCCGACGCTTCGTGTGGTGCCGGTCGAGATGCCGATGAAGATGCATATGGTGGGCGCGATGTACGGCCTGACGGACCGTATCACGCTTGTTGCCATGGGCATGTATGTGGACAAGGAGATGGACCACATCACCTATCAGGGCGGTATGGGCACGACCCGGCTCGGAACCTTCACGACCGAGGCGGCCGGCATAGGCGATACGACGGTCGGGGCCCTCATCGGCCTCGACGATGGCAGTATCCCGCATGGCCAGATCAAT
>NZ_JBARZC010000080.1:0-1778 GCF_049649345.1 Henriciella sp.
CAGGAGGCGCGCGACTTCAGCCTCTTTCCAGCTGATCGTGCCGGCATCTGTCAGCGCGAAAGCCTCTGCGGGCGCGCCCGCGATCTCGCCAAGCCGCTCTGCCATGATCGGGACGAGTGCGGTTACAGCGGCAGACCGCACAGCCTTGCCTTCGAGCGTCTGCGCGGTTGAGGCAGGCTCGAAATGCAGGCCGACAAGCTTGCCGACAACGTGGCCTTCTACGGTTACTTCGCCGGTGTCAGACAATTCGGTCACAAGCAGGTCTTCCCTATTGAGGCCCGCGAGCAGGGCCGTCGTTCTGCGGTCAACAAAGCGCAATGTGAGCGCGGCGTGAAGGGCATCTGACAATCTGTCCTCGATTTCACGCGTCTTGTCCCGCCAGTAGGCCGGGTTTTCCAGCCAGTCTTCACGGTGGGCGGCATAGGTCCAGGTGCGGATCATGGCAAGCCTGTGCTGGAGGCTCGCAATATCAGGCACATTGGCTTCGAGGTTCTCCATGCGCAGCGCCATGGCCGTGTCGCCAAGGCGGGCATCAGGGTCGGCCAGCGTTTCAGCAAGGCCGAGGACGAGGCGCCCATGGCCTTCATGGCCGGCTTTGCGGAAATCGGGCAGGCGCGCGAGATCCCAGAGGCGGCGGACCTTCCGTTCGCCGCGCACCTCAGGGCCAATGTCTCCATCTTCGGCCATGCGGCGCAGCACCCATTCATCGAGCGCATGCGGGTTCTGGCGCAGGGCCGGGTGGCCGGATGGTCGCGCCAGGCTCGCAATCAGCGTTTTGATCGAGCGGTAATCGAGATCGGAATTGCGCCATTGCAGCTCATCGACCGGATCGAAGCGGTTTTCCTCGATGGCGCGGTAGATCTCTTCCTCGAAGGGTGGGCAGTCGCCTGTCTCGCCAAATTCGCCATCTGTGCGGAAGCGGCCAGCCCGGCCAGCGATCTGGCCGCACTCGGCCGCCGAGAGAAAGCGCCGCCGCCGCCCGTCAAACTTGGAGCGGGCCGCAAAGGCAATCCGCTCGACATCGAGATTGAGGCCCATGCCGATCGCGTCTGTGGCGACGAGATAGTCCACCTCGCCGGACTGATAGAGGGCGACCTGGGCATTCCGGGTGCGCGGGCTGAGGGCTCCCATCACGATGGCGGCCCCGCCCTTCTGGCGTTTCAACAGCTCGCCAATGGCGTAGACCTGCTCTGTCGAGAAGGCGACGACCGACGTGCGCTTGGGCAGTTTGGTGACCTTGGCCGGGCCGGCATAATGAAGTTCGGAAAAGCGTTCTCGGGTATCCGTTGAGACATCGAGATCAAGCTCACGCAGCACGCCGCGCATGGTCTCTGCGCCGAGCAGCATCGTCTCTACCGTGCCGCGCGCCTTGAGGATGCGGTCTGTGAAGACGTGGCCGCGATCATCATCCTCGGCGAGCTGGATTTCGTCGATGGCCAGAAATTCGACCCGTTTCTGCACCGGCATGGATTCCACCGTGCAGACCCAGTAGCGCGCCTGCGGCGGTTCAATCCGCTCCTCGCCGGTGATCAGCGCGACGGCCTTCTCGCCCTTCGCCTTCACGACCCGGTCATACACCTCGCGCGCGAGCAGGCGAAGCGGCAGGCCGATCATGCCGGTGCCATGACCCATCATCCGCTCGATGGCGTAATGCGTCTTGCCGGTGTTGGTCGGACCGAGAACGGCCTTCAGGGTGCCCATGGCTCAGGATTTGCCGTTTGACGGGTCTCAGAACAAGGACTTATTCAGCAGAAGGGTAAAAATTGGGGACGCTCATG
>NZ_JBARZC010000081.1:0-1946 GCF_049649345.1 Henriciella sp.
CACCAATTGTCCGCGGACGGATCGGCGTGACGCGCTTCCTGTCGAAGATGAAGCTGCCGCTAAGCTCGGCATATTCATTCGTCAGGTTCGTCGCGAACAGTTCGGCGCCCCAATTGTCACCGGTCAGACCGGCGGTCGCACCAAGCGTGACATAGCCATCGAGTTCCATCTTGTTGATCTCGATGACGTCGGTCACGGAGCTGTCAGAGAACACCATTTGCGGCATGACATGCGCGCGGACATTCTGACCAGCGATCTGGCGCTCAAGATCCCACTCATAGCGGACCCGGAGATTGCCCTGATAGGCCGGCGCGAAGGCAAGTTCGGAGCCCTCGATCACATCATTGGTCGGGACCAGAACTTCGGTGATCTCTGAATCGAGCAGAGAGAAGGCACCGGCGACCGTCAGGCCATCGACGCTTTCAGGCGCCCAGGTGAAATCACCCTCAATACCCTGAAGCTCGGCATTGGCCGCATTATCAGAGAAGAAGAGGTTCACGATGGACGGATCGAAGATCGTCGTCTGCAGGCCTTCGATATCAACGAAGAAGGCCGCCCCGTTAAAGCGCAGCGAATTGTCGAACAGCTCGGTCTTCCAGCCAAGTTCGTAATTCTTCACTTCGTCGGTATCGACCGCATAAGGCACGGTATAGTTGTTCGGCCCGGATGCGCCGCCCGGACGGTTCAAGAGACCGGCACGGTAGCCTTCCGAATAGGTCGCATAGAACAGCGTGTTCGCCGTCGGCGTCCACTCGCCCGTCGCCTTCAGGATAACCCCGTCCGTCGAGGCCGTGTCCGGCGCATCGGCCGGGCCGTTCGGGCCATAGAGGAAGGAGATGTTGGTGCCGAAGACCTGTTGGTCTGTATCAGCGAAGAGGTTGAAGAAGGACGAGTTGGCACTGCCTTCCAGGTCAACCTCGACGTCGTAATACCGCGCGCCGAGCGTCAGGGCGAGCTGGTCGGTGAAGTCGAACGTCGTCTCACCGAAAACACCGATCTGCTCATCTGTGCGCAGCACGTCATTGCGGAAGATGACCCCTGCCGGGAACGGTCCTGGCTGGCTGAAATAGCCTTGGCTCTCATTGCCAACATCGCCGGGCGTTGCCGCGCCATTGGTTAGCGGATAGTTCGGCGCAAAGCCGACCGAGCCGTCGGTGTACACAACCTGTGTTGAGCCAGGATAGGTGAAGTCATTGCGCTCAGCCAGTTCAAGGTCGGAATAGAACGCACCGAAGGTCGCGCGCCAGCGATATTCGCTTGGCGTGTTGAAGCGCACTTCGTGGGTCTGGACCTTGGTTTCCGAGTGCGATTTCACAAACAGGTCCGGCGCGTAACATGTCCCGGCAGGCGCAGCGCCCGTCGGATAGGTAACGTCATAGTCGCAGATATAATAAGGCAGATACTGGCCGACGAAGAGATAGTCGGAATAGTCGACGATCTGGTCCGTGGTCCGCTCGGTATAGGCGCCGGTATAGAGCGCTTCGAGCATGCCAATGCGGCCTTCCAGCGTCCAGGCAGTCGAATGGAACTTGTCCTCGATCTCTTCTGGCGTGAAGCGGACGACATCATAATCATCAAGCTCCGGATCGGCGAAGAAGACGCCGTCGGACTCGATGGTCTGCTGCGAATGCTGGATCAGCAGGTCCCATTCAGGATTGAACTCGTAATAGCCGCTCAGGCGGAAGCCCTGATACGTCGTATCGTTGATGTCGTTCTCGACGAGCGTGCCATTGTTCGCATCGATGAAGGTCACGCCCGACAGATCGGCGCCAGCCTGGAAGCCGGCCCGGTTCGCGTTAACCGGCACACCATTGTCGCGCACCGTGCCTTCCGGACGGAAGCGGGCGGAATCGCGGGTGCTGAGCGTGCCGCCGACATTGTCGATATAGCCGCCCTGCGTGTCGGTATAGACGACACCGCGCAGCGCGAAATCATCGGTCACCGGC
>NZ_JBARZC010000082.1:0-5139 GCF_049649345.1 Henriciella sp.
CGCCATCGCCATGCCGCCTAAGGCCTTTGCCGAGCAGTGGGACGTGGACGGACTTTCAGAAACGCTGAAAAACGAGCTCGGCCTCGACCTGCCGATCGCCAAATGGGCCGCCGAGGAAGGCGTCGCCAATGAAGAGATCGCAGAGCGTATCCGCGTGGCGGCAGACCAGGCCTTCGAGAACAAGGTCGAACAGGTCGGCAAGCAGCAGATGCAGCAGGTTGAGAAACAGGTCCTGCTCCAGGTGCTCGACGGGCGCTGGCGCAACCATCTCCAGCAGATCGACCAGCTGCGCTCTGTCATCCACCTGCGCTCCTACGGCCAGCGCGACCCGCTGAACGAGTTCAAGGAAGAAGCCTTCAAACTGTTCAATGACCTGCTCGACACGATGCGCACCGAAGTGACCCGCATCCTGATGAATATCCGCATCGCGCCGCCTGCAACCGATGACCAGCGCGCCGAAATGGCGGCTGCCCGCGAGCAGCTGCTACGCCGCGAACAGGCCGCGCCTGCAACCTCAGAGACGAAGCTCGATCCCGATACAGGCGACAATGAAATGACGCCTGACGTGGTCGAGAAGCCGGGCGATCCGCATGCCGGCCCGCCGCTTCATCAGGCCGAGGATGACTGGTCGAAGACGCCGCGCAATGCGCAATGCCCGTGTGGCTCAGGCAAGAAGTACAAGCATTGCCACGGCTCGCTGATCGGGTCTGATCAGAGCGTTTAAGCCCCGGCCTTTGGTTCCGGCGGTTCAAATTCCTTATGCGGATCATCGGCCAGGTGATAGGCGACGTGATCGCGTAGCCGCTCGGTGACATTCGCCGCATCGCCTTCGAGTTTGTCCGGCGCGATCACCGGCCCGAATGTCATATCGAACTTCGCGCGCTTCTTGTTGAGCAGCTCATTGAACAAAGTAATATCGCGCAGCTCGCCATTGATCTGGCTGAGCTTGTAGAACAGCCAGGAATTCGTCGCTTCAAGATGCAGCGGCACGATCGGCGCCTTCTGCTTGCGCGCAAGGCTGACCACGGTCGGAAACCAGTCCTGCTCTGTGAGGGTGCCATCAATTTTCTTGGCGAGCTTGCCAGAAGGAAAGATCACCACGCATTTTTCCTGCGCGAAGGCCTCGGCCGCCTGGCGCAGTGTCTCGCGCGTCTTGGCCGGGGTTCGCTTGGAGGCGACCCATTCAATCGGGATCATCACGTCCTGGAATCGCGGATTGACCCGGATCGCATCGGCATTGGCGAAAAAGACGATGTCCTGGCGTTTCGCAATCAGCGCATCCCAGACCGCCACGCCATCGGCGAGCCCTGTCGGATGGTTCGCCGCGACGACCACCCGGCCGCTTTCGGGTAGCCGGTCGATATGGCTGAGGCTGAGATCGATATCGAGTTCCTGCGACAGGTATTCGAAGGAACGCCGGCCATTCAGCTGCATCAGCTCATCGGCCATGCGCCGTGCCTTGCTATAGCCGAGCATCGAATAGAGCGTCGGGCGCACGACGGGCCAGGTCCAGTGATCGACAAAGCTCGGACAACGCTCAGCAATCAGCGCGTCAACGATGTGCGCTTCGGTCTCTTCAATCCCTTCAAGAAAAACAGAAGCCGAGGATTTTTTTTTGATCGCCTCTTCCATGCGCTTGTCCTGCCCTTGCCCAGGCCTTCCGCCTGAATCGCCTGTCACTGTTCAGCTTATCACGGATTCGATACAGCGCATCGCTTTAACTCAGCCTCGTCCAGAATGTTGAATTGTAAAGGTTTCAGCAAGTTTCGCTTTACCAAGCTGTAAGGCGAAGCTGTCAGGTTGAGCCCAGCTAAGGGGGAGCGCTGATGGTGCTCCGGTTACTGGACCAGACAGGGTAGAGTTCAATGAAAGTATTGTGGATCGAGGATCATGAGCCAGTAAGAGACATGCTGGCCATTGTAGCTGACAAGGCCGCTCGCGCCCGCGTCCAGATTGACCTCGTCCTTGCGCCGACGCTGATGGAAGCCGAGCGCCGCCTGCGTCTCGAACGCTTCGATCTTGTCATCACCGAACTGACCCTGCCGGACAGCTATGATGGCGACATGACGATTGCGCGCATCGCCAATATGGGGCGCCACCGCATCGCTGTTTCGACCGCCAATCCTGATCGCGACACGATTGTCGACACCGCGCTTCGCTGCGGCTGCAACATCGCCCCGGCCCCGGTTTTCAAGGCAAATCTGCCCTATAACCGCTTCATCCAGCGCCCCGAAGCCATGCTCGACTTCTTCTTCGACCAGATGGATCAGGCCACCATACAGCCCCAGATCGCTGCGGCTTAGGCATTTTCTGCAACAAAGCCGATGCAAGCAGGGCCAAGCTGCGCTAGGGCAGTGAGCCATGGAGCAGCTTACCCTTTTTCCCGCCACGCTGACGCTGATTGCAATCAACGTCGCCGCCAGCCTCTACGCCTGGGCGAACCCGAAATTCCTGATGGGCAATCTCTTCTGGGTCCAGGGTGTCCGTGAAAAGCGTGAATACCACCGCTTCCTGACCGCCGGCTTCCTGCATGGGGGGGTGTTCCACCTGCTGATCAACATGTTCGTCCTTTTTCAATTTGGACGGATTATCGAAGACATTCTCGGCACGCCGAAATTCCTCATCGTCTATTTCGCAGCGCTGCTTGGCGGCAATGCGTGGGCGTATCTGGAAAACTTCCGCAAGCCGGATTACCGCGCGCTCGGCGCGTCAGGCGCAACCAGCGGGATCATCCTCTCCTTCTGTCTCTTCCTGCCCTTCGCGACGCTCCTCTTCTTCGTCATCCCGATGCCCGCCGTCGTCTTCGCTGTCGCCTTTATCGGTATTTCGATCCTGCTCGCGCAGAATGAGAACCGGGTGATCGGTCACGAGGCCCATCTCGGCGGGGCGATCTTTGGTCTCGTCGCTACGATGATTGTCGAGCCGCGCTCGCTGTCGATCTTCTCAGATCAGGTCGCCCGCGTGCTTGGAGGAGGCTGACCGGGTATGAGCGTCGAGACCGCCTATCGCGCCCGTATAGACTCCGGCCAGCTGGTCGAGGACCCGGCGCAGCTCGACGCCGCCAGAAAGCTCGACAGCGTCCTGCAGCGCCTCAAAAATGCGCCCTCTGGCGGGCTTTTCCGCAAGGAGCCGCATATTCGCGGCCTCTATATGTGGGGCGGCGTCGGGCGCGGCAAATCCATGCTGATGGACTTGTTTCACGAGCTATCGCCGGTCGCGTCCAAACGCGTCCACTTCCATGAATTCATGGGCCGGGTGCATGACGAGATGGCCGCCTGGCGCGACATGGACGATGGCGAACGCCGCAGGGCGGCCCACCGCGTCAGGAAAGCCGGCAATGACCCGATCGCTCCAGTGGCGAAACTGATCGCCTCGGAAGCGAAACTGCTCTGTTTTGACGAGTTTCAGGTGACGCAGATCGCTGATGCGATGATCCTTGGCCGTCTGTTCGAGGATCTGTTCGAGCGGCGCGTCACCGTGGTCGCGACCTCGAACCGCCATCCCGACGAGCTTTACAAGGACGGTCTCAACCGCCAGCTCTTCCTGCCTTTTATCGAGACCATCAAGGACCAGTGCGAGGTGTTTCATCTCGCCGCCGAGACCGACTACCGCCTCGAACGCCTCAAGGAAGCGCCGGTCTGGCACGTAATGACGGGGGCTGAGGCAGAGGCCCGCCTCGACAAGGCCTTTGACCGGCTGACGCTCGGCGCGCATGCCAATCAGTGTTTCCTGCATGTCAAAGGCCGCAAGCTGCTCGTCCCGCGCGAGGCCGCAGGCGTTGCCCGGTTCAGTTTCGAGGAGCTCTGCGCCCGCCCCCTCGGCGCGCGCGACTATCTCGCCATCGCGGCCAATTTCCACACCGTCCTCATCGACGCCATCCCGACACTCACGCGCGAGAAGCGCAATGAAGCGGCTCGTTTCGTCGCGCTGATCGATGCCCTCTATGAGGCGCGGGTGAAACTCGTCGCCACAGCCGAAGCAGACGCCGATGATCTCTACCCGTCAGGCGATGGCAGCTTTGAATTCCAGCGCACAGCCAGCCGCCTGCATGAGATGCGCTCCGAAGAATATCTGGCGCTCGAACACCGCGTGCCGCCGCGCGCCGAAGACCTAGAACGTGGCGGCGACGAAAGCCCCGACAGCAAAGCCTGAATCTTTCGCCGAGATGATCGCCCCATTGGCGATATCGTCGGCAAAACTGTCCTGATCGGCCACTTCATAGCGCGCATAGCCGCCAATCTCGGCTGTTTCGCTGACCGGCCGGACCGCGCCAATCTCGACCCCGGCATAGCTTCGCGTCTCGGACCCATCGCCCGGCTCGACAAAACCCGCCCGGCCAATGGCATAGCCCGACCAGTCCCCGGCTCCCCACTCGGGGCCTGCGGTCACTTCCAGCCCGTAATCCTCGAACTCGGCATCATAGAAGCCAGCAATGGCAGGGCTCAGCGGCAGCTCGACAAGGACGACTTCCCCGAACAGTTCGAGGCTCGCCTCATCGCCTTCT
Organism: Henriciella sp.; assembly: GCF_049649345.1. Lineage (GTDB taxonomy): Bacteria > Pseudomonadota > Alphaproteobacteria > Caulobacterales > Hyphomonadaceae > Henriciella. Next base: position 4,505 of record NZ_JBARZC010000082.1, read on the forward strand.
CCCGGATATGTCAGCCAGTTGGCGGAAACATCGGCCGCATAGCCTGCACCCTGCCAGCCATAGCCGATTGTGTAATCGAACTCATCTGCGAAGGCGGCCTGGTCATCGCCAAACGGCGTCAGCCTGTAGAGCCCGCCATAGAGCACGCCCGCGCCAGCTTCCTTTTCGGCCAGAAGCGCGACCTCCAGCGTCGGCCCGCCAATCTGCTCGCCCCTGTCGATCAGCATGGAGGAGACGACCGCTTCGGCCACGAATTGTGTTTCGCCCATGGCTTCCCCGGCAAGAAGGGCGGCTGGCAGCAGTGTGGGAAGGCGTTTGAATATCATGAGCGCGGCGGCCTTTTCGTCTGGCTTTACCCCCTAATACCTAGCAGTCCTGCGGCCCGCGCCCAATCATCGTCCCGGCATTCGGCAAAGTCTGACCCGAACGCGAAAGCCCAAACAAAAAACCCCGCCGTTTCGGGCGGGGCTTTTCTATCTGATGGAGTCAGATGAGGCTTACACGAAGCCTTTGAACTTGTCCTTGAAGCGTGACACGCGGCCGCCGCGGTCAAGCTGCTGTGTGCCGCCGGTCCAGGCCGGGTGCGAGCTGGAATCGATATCCAGAGTCAGCTTGTCGCCTTCCTTGCCATAGGT
>NZ_JBARZC010000083.1:0-3952 GCF_049649345.1 Henriciella sp.
GTCTGATCTAGCGGGCCTTTGCCGGAATGCCAATGCGTCGAATGAGGTCCGAAGCGATGGCCCGCGGGAGCGTCAGTCAGCCGGTGAGGCGATCGCCCGTACGCAATAATAAGACATGATCAGAAAGAGCAGCCCACCTGCCAGCATCAGGAAGGGTGGCAAATAGGCCAGCAGGCCCTCAAATGGTGCGGTCTCGCCGCCGAACCAGCCAAACTCGGACGCGCCGCCAAAGGCAAACAGACCGGCTCCGAGAAGAGCGACCAGTCCGAACAGAACTATCTCGACTGGACCTTCCTGCGATTGCGGCTGGGCGCCGGCCTTGCGGACCAGCTCAGGGTCAATCTCCGCCGGGGTTACATCATCGATGAGGATCGCGCCCTTGCGCCGCGTGACCGAGCTGTCCTCGACCTCGAGCTGGCCGGGCCGGTAGTCGAAACGGGCGCGCGGAGCCTTGGGTTTGCCGCCAGGCGGTTCGTCGAGCACGATTTCCTCGAGCTCGATGTCACCGGTGATCGGCCCGCTATCTTTCTCTTCGTCCTGATGGTCCGAGACGAGCGCTGAGACCGCCTTGCGGATTTCCTCGACGCTTGCGTCGTAAGGACCGGCCAGGGTCTCTTCGTCCGCATCAGCTGCTGGCGTAGCGCCGGCCTCTTCCTCGCCGAGAATGCGGGTTAATCGCTCGCGCACGGTGCGGGCTGCCGCTTCTGGGGCGGTTTCCTCTTCGCGCTGAGGCAGTCTGGCAGGCGGCACAAATGGTTTAGCCTGGCGCGGTTCGGTCGCACGGCGCTCTGGCGCATCGGTCTCTTCATCGGCGACAGGGCGGAAACGGCTGGACGCGGCCAGTGGAACAGCGCCGCTGGTCTTCAGGAACAGCGCTTTTTCATCGGCCCGGCGGCGCACAAGCGGATCAACAATCATGTCCTGGCTCCCGACGCGGGCCTTGCGCCAGCTTTCCATGGCCGCAGCCGCCTTTAGCTTGTTGCCGGCATTCAGTTGCGCCAGCACTTCGGAACCTTCGAACCGGTCGAGGCCGATATTGAACGCGAAGGAGACCAGCGCATCAAACTCGCTCTGGTTGACCGGAATAAGGATCAGCTCGTGCAAGGCGCGCTCGACGGGGCGCAAATCATATTCACGCAGGATCGCAGCCGCTTCCTGCTGGCTGATTTTCTGGTTGGCGCGGGCAGCTTTCAGATGGCCATAGCCGATCACCCAGCGGCCATCCGGCAGCTGTTTCGATACGGGGCGGAACCCCTCATAGGCCATAATCAGCTTCAGCCCTGTTTCGGACGTGCGAAGGTCTGACGCCATAAACTGCTCCATACCGGGACAACCGGCACTACTCCGGAGAGAATAATTGCAAGCCCTGCGCCGACGGTGAGAATTGCCTGCCGCTAAAGCAGGATCAGCGTTGCTAGTCCAAGGAAACTGAAGAACGCCATAACATCCGTCAGCGTCAGCACGAAGACCGACGAGGCGACGGCCGGGTCAGCCCCCACCTTGCGCAGGCCAAGCGGCACGATGATGCCTGAAAACCCGGCCCAGATGAAGGTCGCGAACATGGCAATTCCGATGGTGATCGCAAGCCCAGTGCTCTGGAACCAGAAGCCCGCAATGGCGGCGACCCCGATGGCAAAGATGACGCCATTCGCAAGACCCGTCAGGGTTTCGCGCACAATAGCGCGGCGGCTCGCATCGCCGTCCATCTCACGCTCCGCAATCGCCCGCACGGCCACTGCTAGGCCCTGGCTGCCTGCATTTCCGCCGAGCGCTGCGACGACCGGCATGAGGATTGCCAGCTGGACGATCTGGTCGATCGTGCTCTCGAACAGCGAGATTATTCCCGATGCGACGAAGGCGGTTATCAGATTCACCGCGAGCCAGGGCGCGCGCGCCTTAACCGAATCGAGCACCGTGTCGGACCCGTCTGCCGAGTTCACGCCCGACATGGCGAGAAAGTCTTCGGTATTTTCTTCCTGGATGACGTCGACCATGTCATCGACGGTCAGCATGCCGAGCAGGCGGCCGGCCTCGTCTGTCACAGGCGCGGAGGCGAGCGAGTATTTCTGGAACTGATAGGCGACCTCTTCCTGGTCCATGTCGACATGAATATCCGACTGGACCTCTTCCATGATGTCGGAGAGTTTCACATCGCGCGGCGTTCGCAGCAGTTTCGCCAGCGGCACCTCGCCTCTGAGCCTGTAAGCCGGATCGACGACATAAACCTCGTAGAACTCGTCCGGCAGGTCATCTGCATTGTCGCGCGCATGATCGATCGCGTGACCAACCGTCCAGAACTCGGGCGCCGCATAATATTCACGCTGCATGAGCCGGCCAGCTGACTCTTCGGCATAGGCGAAGCCATGCTCAAGCGAGGCCCGGTCTTCAGGCGAGAGCTCGTCGAGAATGCGCTCGCGGCGTTCATCCTCAAGGTCTTCGAGAATGGTGGTGACGTCGTCAGAGTCGAGTTCTTCGAGAACGGCAGCAACCGCCTCATCCGGCAGGACATCGACCGCTTCCTCGCGATACTCATCGCGCAATTCGATGATGATCTCGGTCGACAGCTGGCCGTCGAGCAGCCGGACAGCTTCAGCGAAATCGTCGGTGGATAGCTGCTCGAGAAGGTCGGCCGCGTCGGCCGGATAAAGCCGGTTCAGCGTGCGCGACAGCCAACGGCTGTCTTCTTCCCATACGGCCTCGCGAACATCCTGCTCAAGGGCGAGATGCGATTCGCGCGTCTGTTCTTCGGTTTGCTCTTCAGCCTGGGGGGTGGGCAGGTCGGACATCAGGTGAGGTCTCCTCTTGTCCGGGCTTTTGTGCAAGCCCCTGCTGCCAACTTCCCCCGGGATGGTGCGGCCGAGAGGACTCGAACCTCCACGGATTGCTCCACAGCGACCTCAACGCTGCGCGTCTACCAGTTCCGCCACGGCCGCACAGGTCCCGTCGGGAAGTCCGCGCGGTATAAGTGCGCAAAGACGCTTTGTGAAGCCCCGCTTGCACCTCTATATGCGTGAAATGACAGATTTTGCGACCGTCGAATGGGCCGTCAGCCCCGCGCCCGTGGATTATGAAGCAGCTGTGGCTTTCATGGAACGCCGCGTGCGCGATATCCGCGAGTCCGGCGCGCCGGAACTCGTCTGGCTGCTGGAGCATCCCCCGCTCTATACAGCCGGCACGAGCGCGAAGACAGATGACCTGAAAGATGCGAGCCGCTTTCCGGTCTATGAGACCAGCCGCGGCGGACAATACACCTATCACGGCCCCGGCCAGCGCGTCGCCTATGTCATGCTGGATGTAGGCTCGCGTGGGCGGGATGTTCGCGACTTTGTCCAGAAGCTCGAAGCCTGGGTGATCGAGGCGCTCGATGCGTTCAACGTGAAGGGCGAGATCCGTTGCGGACGTGTCGGCGTCTGGGTCGACAGGACCCAGCCTGGCGGGCCGACGCGTGAAGACAAGATCGCTGCGATCGGCCTGCGGCTGAAACGCTGGGTGAGCTTTCACGGCATCAGCCTGAACGTCGAGCCGGATCTCTCCCATTTTGGCGGGATCACGCCATGCGGAATTTCCCAAGACGGGCTTGGCGTCACGAGCTTGGTCGATCTCGGCCTGCCGGTTACGATGGCTGATGCTGATGCGGCGCTGAAGTCTGCCTTCAGGCAGATCTTCCTGTCAGAGCTGCGAGATGTCGAGGCGCCGCTTCAGGCTCAGGCTTCGTAAGACCGCTTGTCGCGAAAGGCATCTTCGCCCGGATAGGTGCCGAAGAAAGGCACTCGCGCAACCCACATCAGGCTCCAGATCGCGATCAGGGCGCTCAGCGGGATGATGACGTTCTGGATCATCGGGAGAGCGGCCTTGAGCACGGTTGGTGCTTTTGCCGGCAGCGGTTGCTCGACGCCCATGCCTCGTCCGCCTGGTCCACCGCGCCCACGCTGGCCGCGCTGCTGCTGAGGGG
>NZ_JBARZC010000084.1:0-3382 GCF_049649345.1 Henriciella sp.
GGTCGATAATGTCGGCACTGGTATTGAGGGGGCGAACGCGCTCAGCTCCATCGGTGGACGCGCCGCCCTTCGCTGGGAGCCGACCACTGCGATGGATCTCCAGCTCCTCATTATTCACGAAGACAGCCAGCCCGAAGACTCGGCCCTGACCAATCCGGACCGCGGCGACTTTATCCGCTTCACCGATCGCCCGGACCTCTTCCAGTCAGAGTTTACAAGCTACAATTTCTCGCTGGACTATGATTTCGGCTTCGCGAACCTCACCAGCTCGTCGACCTATTCCGACATTGCGGGTAACTTTATTGTCGATCTGGCAGGCACCTTCAATCAGGCGATCCCGTTCGCCCTCGATGCCGTTGGATATGACGACATCTTCGTTCAGGAATTGCGTCTTGCATCGACGGATGGCGGTAATTGGGACTGGATCGTCGGCGGCTTCTACTTCAACAAGCGCCGCGACGTGGTCTTCGAGTACCGGTCCTCCCAGGAGTTCCTCGATGCCCGCGGTCTGACCGGCCTGCCTGACGAGTATTATCAACGTTTCACCAACTACACCGACCAGATCGAATCGGCGATCTTCGGCGAGTTGACGTATCGCTTCTCCGACGAGTTCTGGGTGACAGGCGGCCTTCGCCAGACCAATACGGAAGTCCAGACCTTCGTGAATGGCGGCGGCTACAACTCCAACTATCTCGGCGTTGCCCTCGGCGGCTTCACGAATATCCCGCTGACCGTGACGCCAATCCCGGCGTCTGAGGGGCTGAAAGTGGATGCTGACAAGCTCTCCTACAAGCTCAGCGCGTCATGGAAACCGAGTGAAATGCTGACCACCTATGCGTCGGTTTCAACGGGCTTCCGCTCTCCCGTCGCGAATGCTCGCGCCGGCCTGCCGAGCGCTGTTGATCCGAGCGATCTGGTCATTCCGGACGGCGCGAAGTCGGATACGCTGACCAATTATGAGGTTGGCGTGAAGGGCCTCTTCATGAATGGCAAGCTCGGCGCAAATCTCGCCGCCTACTATATCGACTGGGAAGATATCCAGGTTCAGGCGAACCGGCTGTCTGACACTGTCCAGTTTGCCACGAATATCGGTGCGGCGGTCAGTCAGGGCCTGGAGTTCGAGGTGGCGGCCTACCCATCCGATTCGCTCAGCTTCTTCCTGGCCGGCTCGCTCAACGATACCGAAGTGACGGAACTGACGGCGTCCGAAGCGGCCATTTCCGGGGCTGAAGAGGGCATCTCGCTGGCTTTCCCGTCCTTCCAAGGATCGGCGACCGTTCGCTATGACTTCAAGGTTGGCGAAGGCACCGACGCCTTCTTCGCGGCGACGGCGTCCTATGTCGGCGATTTCCCGGGTCTGTTCCCGAATGTGCCGGGCCAGCCGAACACGACGGCGCCGACATTTGATTACACTGAGGAATATACGGTGGTGAACCTGCAGACGGGCTTCGGGCGCGATCAGTGGAAAGTGACCGGCTATGTCGAGAACCTGTTCGATGACAAGTCGATCAGCTACGTCCACCCGGAAGCTTTCCTGGATGGGCGCTATGCCCGCCTTCGCCCGATGACCGTCGGCGTTCGCGTCGGATATGAGTACTGATCAGGCCCGGAGGCGATGATAATGACACGAACCGAAGCAATCCCTTTCAGACGAGGGATTGCTTCCCTCATTTGCGCCCTGGGGCTCACCCTGTTCGGGGCCGGCTGCGAGACAGCGGGCGGGGGCCTTGCCACTGACGGGACAGGTCGCATCGTCAATGCCCCGGCGGGGGCAGTTCAGGGCGATGCCGAGCGCGGTGTCACCGTCTATCGCGGCATTCCCTACGCCAAGGCGCCGGTCGGTGAGCTGCGCTGGGCGCCGCCAGAAGCCTATCCGGACTGGGAGGCCACACGCGACGCCACCACATTCGGCCCGGCCTGCCCACAGCCCCTTCCGCGCGGCAGAAACATCTATGCCGTCAGCTATGACGCGATCGACGAGGACTGTCTTTCACTCAATGTCTGGGTGCCGGACGAGGCCAAGGATGCGCCGGTCTTTGTCTGGATTCATGGCGGATCCCTGACCGGCGGGGCCGGCAGCCTGGCGATGTATGAAGGCGCAGCCCTCGCGCGGGAAACCGGCATGGTGGTCGTCACGATCAATTACAGGCTCGGCGTCCTCGGCTACCTCGCCCATCCAGGCCTCAGCGCCGCATCAGCGCAAGGCATATCGGGCAATTACGGCCTGATGGACCAGATCACTGCCCTGGAATGGGTCGAGCGCAATATCGCTGCCTTCGGCGGCGATCCAGAGAACGTCACCCTTGCAGGCGAGTCGGCCGGCGCGCTGAGCGTTATGCTGATGATGGTCTCGCCGCAAGCGCGCGGCCTGTTCGACAAGGCGATTGCGCAGAGTGCCTATATGGTCTCGATGGCGCACCTGAATGTAGCGGAAAATGGTCACCCGTCTGAAGAGGCAAAGGGCGCTGCGCTTGTCGAGAAGATGGGTCTTACGTCTCTGGAAGAGATGCGGGCGGCGCCTGCCGGCGATCTCGTCGACCAGTCGGTGGCGGCTGGCTATTTCCCTTTCCCCAATATTGACGGCCTCTACCTCACCGAACAGATGGCCGAGACGTTCGACAAGGGCGAGCAGGCCCCTGTCCCGGTTCTGGCGGGCTATAATGAAGGCGAGATCCGCTCGCTGCGTTTCCTCCTGCCGCCGAAACCGGACACGAGCGACGCCTACGAAACCGCGATCCGCGCCGCCTACGGTCCGCTCGCCGACACGTTTCTCGGCCATTATCCCTCCGATGATATGATGGAGAGCATGCTCGCGACGACACGCGACGCCATGTATGGCTGGACCGCGCACAAGCTCGCAGATCGTCAGGCCAGGATTGGTCAGGCCTCCTATCTCTATTTCTTCGACCACGGCTACCCGGCCGCCGATGCGCTGGGCCTGCATGCCTTTCATGCCTCGGAGATCCCTTATGCGTTCGGGACGATCAATATCGACCCGCCCTGGCCGCAGATCCCGAATGAGTTGGCCGAGCGCCGCCTGTCGGCCGCGATGATGGATTACTGGTCGAGCTTCGCGCGCACCGGAAGCCCCGTCGCTGACAAGCATCCGGACTGGCCGACCTATGCCAGCACGTTAGGCGGCATCGCCTTCACAGACGCCCCCTATGCTGTCAGCGGCCTGATGCGGGACCGCTTCGAGCTGCATGACGAAGTCGTGTGCCGCAGGCTGCATGATGGCGGGCTGCAGTGGAACTGGAATGTTGGTATCATCTCGCCGCCCCTGCCGCCGGAGGTTCCCGAATGCAGTTAGCCCGCACGATCGCTCACCGCCTGCGGGGCCGCCTGGTCTGCGGCGCGCTTCTCGCGGCTCTCGCTGCGAGCG
>NZ_JBARZC010000085.1:0-3258 GCF_049649345.1 Henriciella sp.
GCCCTTGCCCTTGAACACCTCGCCGAGCTGGTCGGCGAGACCGTTTGGATAGGTCAGGACCGCTTCGCTGGGGATCTTGGAATCTTCAGGAAGCAGGGAGGGCGCGCAGGACCAGCGCACTTCCACGCCGCGGTAAAGATAGGCCTTGGACCTCGCCATCTGGAACAGACGCGCCGGTTTAAAGCGGAGCTTTTCGCCGAAGATTTCAAAGTCCGGCTTGAACCGCACTGTCGTGCCCCGCCGGTTCGGTGCGGCGCCTTTAAGCTCGACCGGGCCGACCACATGACCGCGCTCGAAGGACTGGACATAAAGCTTCTTGTCGCGCGCCACTTCCACGTCGACACGCTCTGACAGGGCGTTGACGACCGAGATACCGACACCGTGAAGACCGCCGGCGGTGGCATAGGCCTTGTCGGAGAATTTGCCGCCTGAGTGCAGCGTCGTCATGATCACTTCGAGCGCCGACTTGTTCGGGAATTTCGGATGCGGATCGACAGGAATACCGCGGCCATTATCGACGACTGTCAGGTAGCCGTCTTCATCGAGGTGGACTTCAATCCGGCTGGCATGCCCTGCGACAGCTTCATCCATGGCATTGTCCAGGACTTCGGCAAACAGATGGTGATAGGCGCGCTCATCCGTGCCGCCGATATACATGCCGGGGCGCTTGCGAACGGGCTCTAGCCCTTCAAGGACTTCGATGTCCTTGGCGGAATATCCGGATTCATCTGGCGTCATGGTGTCAAAGAGTTGCGCCTGGTTTGATGCTGTCATCGAGAATCCCCGTCTAGACCGACTCACCGGAATGATACGAGGCCCAATGACAGGGCGATAGCGTTAATAGGCCGTTAACCCTTGCCGAGTGACGAGCATTCTTTGTGGAATTAGGCCGTCGCCGCTTCCATCAGCTCCTTGGCGCGGGAGAAAACGTCTTCGAACATCTCAGCTGTCAGCCGGCCTGTATTCGTATTGTAGCGCGAGCAGTGATAGCTTGAGATTATGATGAGGCCATTGGGCGCGTTATACTCGACGCCATGACCGAAAGGATGATCGCGGATCTTCATCTTGTGGGCGCGGCAGACAGAATCGTGCGCGACTTTTCCAAGACAGAGAATGATGCGCAGTTTGGGAAGCGACGCGATGCGGGCCTTGAGATACTCACGGCACGAATTGACTTCAGCGCCCACAGGCTTGTTTGCAGGCGGAACGCAACGCACCGCATTCGTGATCATCGCGTCCTTGAGCTGCAGTCCGTCATTCGGATTGGCGCCGTACTCGCCTTTAGAGAATCCCATCTTGTCGATCGTGGCGTAGAGCAGGTCACCGGCCCAGTCACCAGTGAACGGCCGGCCGGTTTTGTTGGCCCCCGTTACGCCCGGAGCGAGCCCGACGATAAGAAGGCGCGCGTTCTCGTCCCCGAAGGAAGGAACCGCCCCGTTGAACCAGCCCGGGTGCTCCAGCCTGTTCTTTGACCGGTAAGACACCAGGCGCGGACACAGGTCGCAATCGCGCGGTGCTTCGGCGGGAAGGGTAGTGCTTTCAGTCATATGTGTCTCCTTGGTCCGCCTCACCTGTTTCATTGTCTCGCCTCGGCCTGGCGATCATCTTGGACATGTCGGCAAGATCGATGAATGTATCGGCTTCGCGGCGCAGTTCGTCAGCTATTGTCTGAGGCTGGCCCTTGATCGACGAGACAATGCTCACTCTGCACCCCCTTCGTTTGACGGCAGCGACCGCCTGGCGAAGGTCGCCGTCGCCCGCAAACAGGACCAAATGATCTGCATGGGGGGCTGTCTCGAGCATGTCTACACTCATCTCGACATTCATGTTTCCGCGAAACCGGCGCCGGCCCTCTCGGTCGGTATATTCGCGTGCTGGCTTCGAGATAACGGAAAAGCCGTTATAGGCGAGCCAGTCGACGAGGGGGCGCACAGGGCTGTACTCATCGCTTTCGACGATGGTGGTATAGTAATTGGCGCGCAACAGGCGGCCCCGATCTGTGAACTCGGACAGCAATTTGCGAAAATCGATCTCCAGTCCCAGTGTCCTTGCTGTAGAATACAGGCCTGCGCCATCAATGAAGAGCGCTAGCCGCTCATCCTTGTAAAATGCCATTCGAAAATCCGGCTGAAATATGTGATCTGTAGAATTATCCACAGGTTACCGGGGCACTGCTTTCAACGCAAGTCGTGGGTTGTGCTCGGTTGCTGCGGCGCATATAAAGTCCGGCTACAGGAGATTTCCATGGCACGCGTTACCGTTGAAGACTGCATCGAGCAGATTCCAAATCGTTTCGAACTAATTCTTGTCGCCGCCCAGCGCGCCCGCATGATTCGCGAAGGCTCGCCGCTGACCGTTGACCGCGATAATGACAAGGATCCGGTTGTGTCTCTCCGCGAGATCGCAGAGCGCTCCGTAAGCCTCGACACCGTCAAGGAAGGGCTGATTGCCAATCTGCAGGAAGTGCGTCCTGGTGAGGAAGAAGAGCGCGAAGCGGACCGCGCAGCGCTCGAAGCCGCTCCGGCAGCCAGCGAAGAAGATGTCATGCGCGCCTATCAGGCTGAGATTGAATCAGGACGCGACGACAGGTTCTGACACCCATGGCCAGCGCGACCGTCACGATTACAGACCGGTCGCCCCCCAATATGGAGCGGCGCAATGAAGAGGCGCGCGCTGATATTCCCACGCGGGAAGACCTCATTGATGCCGTCAAGGCTTATCATCCCGAGGCCGATGCACAGCGGCTTGGCGAGGCCTATGATTTCGCCAAGGAAAAACATGGCGAGCAGTTAAGGCAGTCCGGCGACCCCTATTACTCCCATCCGGTGCAGGTGGCGCTTCTATTGTCTGTTATCCGGCTCGATCAATGCACGATAATGGCCGGGCTCCTGCACGATACGGTTGAAGACTGCGAGGTTTCGCTGGACGAGATTGAAGACAGGTTCGGTCATGATGTGGCCGAACTGGTCGATGGCGTCACCAAGCTCGGCAAGCTCGATTACAAGTCCGAGAAGTCCAAACAGGCCGAGAACTTCCAGAAATTCATTCTCGCCACCGTGCATGATATCCGTGTGCTTCTGGTCAAGCTTGCGGACCGGCTTCACAATATGCGCACGCTGCATTTTGTGCCGAAGGAAAGCTCGCGCATGCGGATCGCGCGCGAGACGATGGAAATCTATGCACCGCTTGCCCGGCGGGTCGGTCTCTATCAGGTCGCCTCGGAGCTGGAGGATCTGTCGTTCCACCACGTCAATCCTG
>NZ_JBARZC010000086.1:0-5435 GCF_049649345.1 Henriciella sp.
GATGAGCCGCGAACAGACTCAAGGCCGAGATGTGTGATCGCCTTGGCGACGGCTTCTCCATCGCGCGACAGGGAGATCAACATCGCCGTAGGGTAGGCCTTCTTGTCGAGTTTGCGGGCAATCCGGCTCCAGATCGTCGGAATGAGGAGAATCCGCGAATGCCAGGCCGCAACGATCAGGCCATGATCGGCCGACCAGGCGTCGCGGAAGGTCTGCTCGCCCTCGACCGTCCACCTGATCGTGCGCGCACACACGACCATATAGGCCCAGATCAGGCCGCCCAGGATTGAGGAGACGATGGAATTGCGCATGAAGGATTTCATCTGTGCCGACTGTCTAGTGCCGGGGGACCGCTCGCGCAAAGGCCAAAACGCTTTGGCCTGCGAGGATCTGGCTCCCACGGGGCTGGAATTGCGGCGGTCTCTTCCGCAAAAAAAGGAAACTTCATGAAAATGGTGGGCGATACTGGGATCGAACCAGTGACCCCTGCCGTGTGAAGGCAGTGCTCTACCGCTGAGCTAATCGCCCGATGGGGGAGAGAGGCTCATAAAGACGACTCAGTGGAAGGTCAAACTGTCTCTGCACCCTGAAATTACACCCGCAGACTGCATCCTGAAATGCAAGGCAGGCATGCGGCGGTGCATGGCAGTTTCCTACAAAAAATTGATTGTGAATAATTCGGGTCGATCTGTCACATTATCGGGTGACAGACCCCCAATGGCAGGATTTTTAAATTATTTCATATGAAACCAGTGTTCTGCAAGTTATGTAATAAGCTGTTGGGCGCTCTATATGAATAATCGTTGTGAATATGAATGATTGTTCAGAATGAACAGCTGTTCATATTCGAGGCTTGCGTAAATTTCATCGAGAAAAAAGCTTGAGATTTCGCGCTTCAACCGTCATCTAAGCGTCACGAACGGAACACCGACGGAGTTCGGACCGTTGTTGAAAAATAAAGCAAACTAGAAGGACAGGCGCGCGAGAGGATGACCTCATCGCCCTAACAGATAGCCTGGAGAGATTGAAATGAAAGACTGGTGTAACAATGAAGGTGCAAAGCGCCTTCGCGAGAAGATTCGTGAATATTGGGCAGACCGCGGCTATGAAGTCGATGTCGACCTCGTGGACGCAGGCTTTGTGCCTGCCATGCGCAGTGCCCGTACTGACCTGCGCAGCAATATGGTGAACGGCATGCCCCGCCGCCGCATTGCGAAATCGCAGGAAGAGATGCGGACGAGCTATCGTCCGGTCGATACGACCGTCGAAGCTGCTTAAGCGCACAGCGCGCTTATCAGGTCTGGAAGGTCGCTATAGGCTCGGCAGATTCCGGCTGGTCCGGACAGATCGTCCGGCTGAGGCCCGTATCCGAATGAGACAAATATGAAAGGCAGTCCGGCATTCCGGGCTGCCTTTTCGTCTGTCTGGCTGTCACCAATCATGATGGCCCGCTTCGCGTCTCCACCGGCCGCGTCAATTGTACGCAGGATGTGATCGCCATCAGGCTTTTTCTCAGGCACCGCGTCGGCGCCGACGATGGCCTTGAAGTAGTCTGACAGGTTCAGTCCGCCAATGGCGGCCTCTGACAGGGACTGGGTCTTGTTGGTGCAGACAGCGCATATGCCGCCTGCCTCGCGAATGGCATCAAGCACGATTTCGGCCCCGTCATAGACGCGGCTGAACACGCAGATATTGTTGCGATAATACTTCAGAAAATCGCTCCACAAGCCTTCGACGACGCCCGGGCCGGCTTCAGCGTTCTGATGAGCCAGGGCTTTGCGAATCATCGCCTTCGCACCTTGCCCGATCATGCCGCTGATCAGCTCGAAAGCGACCTCTCCATATCCCGCGCGTGTCAGGCAGTAATTCAGCGCCGCGTGCAGGTCCGGCGCGCTGTCGATGAGTGTTCCATCCAGGTCGAAGACCAGTGTCCAACCCGTCAGATCCGGCATGTCCATCAGTTTGCTCCAAATGGCTCGCATCAGACCGTCAATTGGTTTAGGCGAGATGTCAAAACTGAACGAGACGGAGAGACATGTCGGAACGCGCCGCAATCATCCTCGCTGCCGGACAAGGCACCAGAATGAAATCCTCGCTGCCCAAAGTGCTTCATCCTGTCGGCGGCCAGGCGATGGTGGACTGGTCGATCCAGCTTGCGAAACGCGTGGGATGCGAGCGGATCGTAACCGTTGTGAGCGCCAATTCCGAACAGCTGACACACCATGTGGAAGGCGCGCTCGGGAAAGGCTCTACGGCGGTGCAGGACCCGCCGCTTGGCACAGGTCACGCCGTTCGCGCCGCTGAACAGGCGCTGGATGGTTTCGAGGGGGACGTCATCGTCCTCTATGGCGATACGCCGCTGATCCCGTCTACCGCCGTGGAAGCGCTTTTCCAGGCGCTTGAATCGGGCACCGGGGTGGGAGTTCTTGGCTTTCATGTAAAAGATCCGGGCGCTTATGGCCGGCTGGTAACGGGCGCCAATGGTGAGCTCGAAGCGATTGTTGAGGCCAAGGATGCGAGCCCGGACGAGCTCAGGATCGATCTCTGCAATTCGGGCGTTATGGCCTGCCGCTCGGGACGGCTCTTCCGGCTGCTGTCGAAAGTCACCAACGACAACAAGAAGGGCGAGTATTATCTCACGGACATTGTTGGCCTGGCGCGCGAAGACGGCGCAAGCTGCAAGGTCGTGACCTGTAACGAAGCCGATGTGATGGGCGTCAATTCGCGCGTCGAACTCGCCACTGCAGAAGCAGCCTTCCAGGCCCGGCGGCGTGAAGAGCTGCTCATCTCAGGCGTTACCATGACAGCGCCAGAAACGGTCTTCCTGTCACATGATACGATTATCGAGAATGATGTCGTCATCGAGCCGAATGTCGTGTTCGGGCCGGGCGTGCATGTGCGGTCAGGGGCACTGATCAGGGCCTTCAGCCATCTGGAGGGCTCTATCGTCGATGAAGGCGCGCAGATCGGACCTTATGCGCGGCTGCGGCCCGGCGCCCGGATCGGGGAAGGCGCGCGGATCGGCAACTTCGTCGAGGTCAAGAAAACAAAGGTCGGCAAAGGCGCCAAGGCCAATCATCTCGCCTATCTTGGCGATGGCGATGTCGGGGCGAACGCTAATCTAGGCGCGGGTACGATCTTCTGCAATTATGACGGCTTCTTCAAATATCAGACCCGGATCGGCGAGGGCGCATTTGTCGGCTCCAACAGCGCCCTGGTTGCGCCCGTGACAATCGGCAAGGGTGCCTATGTCGGCTCCGGTTCGGTGGTGACGCAGGATGTATCGGACGATGCGCTCGCGCTCGCGCGGGGCCAGCAGGTCGAAAAGGCAGGCTGGGCGAGCACGTTCCGGGCGCAAATGACCGAAAAGAAAAAGACTTCTCAGACATAGGGGCGTTTGGACCATGGCATTCGAACGGGAAAAGGAAAACGCAGCGGCGGCGGCCATCGAGTTTGTCGAGGACGGCATGACGATCGGGCTCGGTACCGGTTCGACGGCGAAATTCTTCGTTGAGATGCTCGCTGACGAAATTGCAGACGGGCTTGTCATCAAAGGCGTGCCGACGAGCGAAGAGACGCGCCGTCTGGCAGACTCGCTTGGTGTGCCGCTCCTGCCGATCGAGCAGGTCGACCGCATACATCTCACAGTCGATGGGGCCGATGAGGTTGATGACGAAGCCCAGCTTATAAAGGGCGGCGGGGCAGCCTTGCTGCGCGAAAAGATCATCGCCAATGCCAGCGACCTGATGGTCGTGATCGCAGACCCCTCAAAAGCTGTTGAAGTGCTGGGAAGCTTCCCGCTTCCGGTGGAGGTCACGCCTTTCGGCTATACAATCACGGCGAAGAAAGTCTTCGACGCGTTGAAGGCGGCCGGAGTGATGCGACCGAAGATCAATGTGAGGAATGGCGGGGGAAACAAGCCGATCATCACCGATGGCGCCAATTATATTCTCGACTGCCACTGCACGCTCATTCCTGATGCGCCAAAGGCAGCGCATCTTCTGTCTGCTGTTCCGGGTGTTGTCGAGCACGGCCTGTTCATCGGCCTCGCGCGCACAGTGATCATCGGCGACGAGGACGGGGCTTCGGTGATTGAATACTGAGTGTCTGATGCCAAGTAAGGCGGACGCTGAGGCTGATATCACAAGAAGGACAATTGAATGGCTGACTCGCAATATGACTACGATCTCTTCGTCATTGGCGCAGGATCGGGCGGTGTACGGGCGGCCAGGATTGCTGCGCAGGCTGGCGCCAGGGTCGCTATTGCAGAGGAATACAGGGTTGGCGGAACCTGCGTCATCCGGGGCTGCGTTCCGAAGAAGTTCATGGTCTATGCCAGCGAGTATGGCCGCAAGCTGAATGAAGCAGCCGACTATGGCTGGCAGATCGAGAATGCAGGCTTCGACTTTCCCACATTCATGTCCAATCTGCATGCCGAGGTCGATCGGCTCTCGGGCATTTACGTGCGCAATCTTGCCAATTCGGGCGTCGATGTCTTCGAGGAGCGCGCCGAGTTCGAGGGTGAGCACACGATTACCCTGAAGGAGAGCGGGAAATCCTTCACCGCCGACAAGGTGCTGATCGCGACGGGCGGCGAGCCCTGGCGGCCTGCCGCAGAGGATTTGCCCGGCGTAGAGCATACGATCACCTCGAATGAGATCTTCAATCTGAAGGAGACGCCCAAGCATATCGTGATTGCTGGCGGCGGGTATATTGCCTGCGAGTTTGCGCATATCTTTGCCGGGCTCGGCGTTGAGACCTGCCTGGTCTATCGCGGCGATACGGTGCTGAACGGTTTCGATTTCGATGTCCGTACATCGGTCCATGAGGGCCTGAAGGAAGCGGGTGTCCGGGTGATCACCCAGTGCATTTTCGACAAGATCGAAGAAACCGATGGTGAGTGCCCTTACAAGGTCACGCTGAATGACGGCACTGAACTCAGAGCCGACGTGGTGATGATGGCCGTTGGCCGCAGACCGGCGACCCGGGAGCTTGGTTGCGAGAAGGCCGGGGTCGAGCTCGGTGAAAGGGGGCAGGTCCTCGTCAACAAGACCTCGCAGACCAATATCCCGCACATCTATGCGGTCGGCGATGTCACCAACCGGATCGAGCTGACGCCCGTCGCCATTCGCGAGGGCCATGCGTTTTCAGACAGTGTGTTCGGAGAAAGGGACTGGGCGTTCGACCACGAAGACGTCCCTTCGGCCGTCTTTACACAGCCTGAGGTCGGAACGGTCGGGATGACAGAAGCCCAGGCGCGCAAGACTTATGGCCAGGTCGACATCTACAAGACCCGCTTCCGCCCGATGAAGAACATGCTGCACGACAAGCCCGAGCGGGTGATGATCAAGCTTGTTGTCAAGCAGGACGACCAGAAAGTGATCGGCGTCCATATCGTCAGCCCCGATGCGGGCGAGATGATCCAGATGATCGGC
>NZ_JBARZC010000087.1:0-3566 GCF_049649345.1 Henriciella sp.
CGCCGGTTATGATCCATCGAACACAGCCGATTCCGGTGTGGCTGTCTGGCAGTCTCTCAGAACGTTGTCGTCGTCGGGCGGTGCCATTGTGCTCTATCTGCTTCTGCTCCTGGCGGCAGCGTCTCTGGTCTGGCTCGGCCTGCGCCTGTTCCTGTTCGGCGCGGCGACCGTGGCAGAGCGCAATCTCACTATCTTCCGCAGCTGGTCGTGGACGTCAGGCCATGCCGCGCGCATCGCGCTGCTCTGGTGCTTCCTGCAGCTTCTGCCCTGGCTTGTGCTCACCCTGGTTGCGACCGGCATCATGTATGCGGCGGGGCTGGGGTCGGTTTTTTCGCCGTTCACGGGCGCGCCTGAAGGCCTCACCGAGGACCAGTATGCGATCAGAGCCATTGCCATCGGGGCCGGGACGCTTGTCATGGCGCCGTTCTACTGGCTTGGACACGGGCTGGCCGTGGCGATCTATCAGCGGCTTGCGCCAAACAGAGTTGACGCGGATATGACATTTGGCTGATCCTATCCACAGGTTTGGGGGGCCAACCCGCGATGGCGCATAGGTTTACATTCGACAATGCGTTTTTGCACTTTGCGAGGACGGAGGGGCCGCGCGGTTTTGTCTGGAAATACCTGATCGCCTATGGCGTGACGGCCCTTCTGATTGCCGCTGTCGGCTATGTCCTGTTCAAACCCTTCCTCGATATCTGGTTCGGCGTGTTCATTGACGTCGTCCAGGGACAAAGCGAATCGGAAATGGAAGCGATCTTCGTGCGGCGCATCACCGAGATCGCAGGCTGGCTGGTCTTTTCCTACATTGCCATGATCGTGCTCGGCATCCTGTTCTGGGCCGTGTTCGAGGCGGCCGTGCAGCGGCACTATGTGCGCGATGAGGGCTTCCGGATGCGGCTCGGCGGGGATGAACTGAGGCTGATCGTCGTTGGCCTGATCTGGTTTGTCTTCATGTTCTTCTGTCAGATCGCGACCTTCATGGCCGTGTCCGTCACGACCGGATCGATCGTCTATGCGCTCGACAATGAAGTGGCCGGGGCGATCACCTTTGTGGCCGCTTTCGCCATTATCGGCTTTGTCTGGCTGTGGCTCGTGATCCGGCTGGCGCCGGCCTCGGCGATGACGGTCCGCGACAGAAAAATCAAATTCTTCGACGCCTGGGGCGCGTCCAGAGGCCGTTTCTGGTCGCTACTGGGGGCCTATATCGTGCTCGCCATCATCATATGGTTTGCCGCGGTGATCACCTGGTTCGTCTTCGGAACGAGCGTTATGGCCGCCCTGATGAACCAGGTGGCTGCCTTCGAAAGCGCTGCAGACAACCCGCTCGCCCTGTTCAACCTGATCATGACCTTTGATGTGCTTGGCCCGCTGGCGACGGCCTATCTCGGCTGGCTGCTCCTGCAGGGCTTCTTCATCTACATGTGGGCCGGCCCGGCGGCACTCGCCGCAAAGACCGATCCGCGCGGCGGTAGTATTACGCAAGCGCCGGATGTGTTTGCTTGAGGGCGCAAGACGACCGGCGCAACTGGCGAACAAATCGGTGCTAATCTGTGAATTGCGCGCTAGCGACGGTCGTGTTTGCAGGTTGGGCAAGAACATCGTCCAGGAATCGTGGATTCTCGCGTGCAAACAGGCGCCCCGACCTCTCGGCGTACTCCAGCGAAAGATGGGTTCGGTCATACATCATCGGAATGCCGTCGCCTGGGGAGGCGATGCAATTAGTGACTTCCCGTCCGGGGCACAGCAGGTCGACCCGATCGATGAAGGCCGCGCTGATAGCCATGACACGGCCGAAATAGGGATAGCGCCCTGGCTCATCCTCGAAATACTCGACCTGTTCCTCGTTCAGGCAGGCCTCCAGGCTGCCAGCCTCGTTCACCAGCCTTGAGCAGTGAATCTTCGTCACCAGCAAGCCACCATGCGTGACGATCCGCACATCCGGGAAGCGTTCCTTCAGTGTCTCCAGAATGCCGACAATATCGCCTTTGTCGGCGCTATAGGGGCGGCTGCCGCTATAGACCATAATATCGATATTGCGCATGAAGCTTTCGTCGAAGAGCCGGTCCAACCGGGCCGAACATCGATCGCTTGAAGTGACCCAGCGATTACCCGTCTTTTTCAGATCGCTGCAATCATTGATCGAGCCGAACAAGGTGACATTGATGTCCCGCCTTGCGCCGTAGGCAGATGCGAGGAAGTTGTAGCCGTCAGTCTCGTGTGAATCGCCATAGACAAGAATTTGGATGGGCTTTTCCTCATCGCAGTCCGGCGAGGCGCCGTAATCCCGAATGCGGCAGGCATATTGGGTGCGTTCGCGTCTTTTGACATTGCCGGCCTCGATCTGCTCGGGCGTTAGCGCAATTGCTTCGAACCGCCAGGACCAGCCCTGGTTCAGCTGGATCTGCATGAAGACGAGCGTGCAGGCATAGCAGACGGCAAAGGTCGAGAACGCGAAGGCTGTGGGTGATAATGGCTCTCGTTTGGGCCGTTCTGGTGTGCGGTAGCGGAACCGGCGTTCCACACCATAATGAAGAAGGAGCGTCGCAAAGAGCGTCGCCGCCGCGAGACCGGCCTGTTCTATGAGGATGAGTTCAGAGCCCGTCTGGTATCGGTAGAGCGCGATGATCGGCCAGTGCACAAGGTACATCGAATAGGAGACGCGGCCGATCCACACGGCGACCGGATTCGACAGAAGCAAAGGCGCCACGACCCGCTTTCCCTCGCCGGCAGAGGCGAGAATCATGGCGCCTGCGCCCATAACGACGGGCAATGCGTTGAGGCCGGGGAAAGGCGTTTCGCCACCAAGCAACCAGATCGAGCCGAGTGTCACGATCAGCCCGAGCACGAAAACAAAGTCCCGGACACCATTCAGGCTGCCAAGCGTCTTCCAGAGGCCGGATCGGCTGAGATAGAGCACCAGCGCGCCCATTGAAAATTCAAACACGCGGAACGGAAACAGGTAGAAGGCGGCGGACGGATCGACGCGGATCATCCATTCGCTTAGCACAATTCCTGCGACCGTAATCAGCAGCATGGCCAGCCATGCCGCCCGCCGGAACATGCGGAATATGAGCAGCAGGAGGGCAGGCCAGCACAGGTAGAACTGTTCTTCCACACCGAGCGACCATGTGTGCAGCAGAGGCTTCAGCTCAGACGCTGTATCCCAATATCCGGCCTCTGCGTAGAAGACGAAGTTCGAGACGGAGAGGACAGCGCCGAGGCCGGAATTGGTAAACCGCATAAGATCGTCTGGCGTCATGATCGCAACCGCGGCGATCAGGGTTGCGATAACAGTTGCCAGCATGGCGGGAAAGAGACGCCGGACGCGGCCGAAATAGAAGTCCTTGAAGGTGAAGGTCTTTCTCTCGTCGCGCTTCTCGATGATGGCGGTGATCAGAAAGCCGGATATAACGAAAAAGACGTCGACACCCAGGAAACCGCCCTCGAGGGAGGCGAAGCCGAGGTGGAATACGAGCACAGCCAGGATGGCGACGGCGCGCAGGCCGTCAATGTCAGGTCTGTAATCAAGTGTATGACGCGGTCTGGTCTGATCTGTCGTTGGC
>NZ_JBARZC010000088.1:0-5400 GCF_049649345.1 Henriciella sp.
GAGGATGTTTCGGCTGTGCGCGCCGCGCTAAGGGCCGCTGAAGAGAACCGCCTGCCGGTTCGCGCTGTACCCAATAGCAGCTCGCTGTCGAGCAAACCGCTCGAGGGCTATCTTGCCGAATTCTCCCCGGTTATCGACCCGGCTTCTCGCACAGCGACCGTGATTGCCGTCTTCCCCGATGCCTTCACGCCCGGCAATGAGGGAGACGTCTTCACGGACGACTTCATGGACCTGGTCATTAGCGGTGTTTCCGAAGCGCCGATCTGGAGCGTGCCCGAGGGCGCGATGCGGCAGGATTCCTATGTCTGGGTCGTCGGGGAGAATGAAGATGTCCGCCGGGTCGATGTCGATCCGATTGACCGGACCGAAAACGCCGTGCTCGTGCATGCACCGGCCTTGTCTGGCGGCGAACGTGTGATGACGACCGTTCTGGCCGAAGAGATGGACGGCATGCGCGTCCACCTTGCGGAGCCCAGCTCGTGATCAAGCTGATCGAGGGGGTTCTTGGCAACCGCGTTGCGGCCAATCTGCTGATGGTCTTCATGGTGATTGCGGGCATCGCCTCGCTGTCGGCGCTGAACGTCCGCGTCTTCCCGCCGATCGACACCTATCAGATTACCATCACGGTGCCGTATCCCGGCGCGACGCCCGAAGACGTCGAAACCTCCATTGTACGCCCGATCGAAGAGCGGCTCGAAGGCCTTGAAGGCGTCGAGAAGATCACCAGCCTTGCCGCTTCCAGCGTCGCAAGTGTCATCGTCGACATTCCCGAAAGCGAGGACATGTCGGAGATGCTCGATGAGGTGAAGAACGAGATCGGCCGCATCACCGTCTTCCCGCTGGCCGCCGAAGCGCCGCAGATTTCTGAAGTCGAGCCCGATGAGCTGGTCAACCAGATCGTGCTGCACGGCGAAGTCGAGCGGCGCATCCTGAAACAGGCCGCAGACCGGGTTCGCCGCGATCTTGCCGCCAAGGATGGGCTGTCGCTCGTCGAGATTGGCGGCGTGCCGGATTATCTCATCGAGATCACAATCCCCGAACAGGAGATGCGCGCCCGCAATCTCAGCCTGAGCCAGGTCGCACAGGTGATCTCGCAGCAAAGCATTGATCTCTCGGCCGGCGAAATCGAGGATGACCGCCAGCTGCTCCGTGTCCGCGCCGTCGGTGAACGGCGCACAGGCGCAGAGTTCGGCGATATCGTCGTCGGCGCCGGCGAAAACGGCTCGCCGATCTATCTGCGCGACATTGCCACCATCTCCGACGGGCTGTCCGAAGATCCGATCGAGGCGATCTATAATGGCGAGCCTGCCTCGATTGTCAGTGTCTACCGGGTTGGCAAGGAGAAGACGCTCGACAATGCCGAGATCGTCCGCGGCTATCTCGATACCGAAATCCAGGACTCCCTGCCGGCCAGTGTTTCCTACACACTGTGGCGCGACGAGTCGGTCAATCTGCGTTCGCGCATCAATCTTCTGGTGCGCAATGCGATACTCGGACTGGTGCTCGTCACCCTGCTGCTCCTGCTCTTCCTCGACCTTCGCATCGCCTTTTGGGTCGCGCTCGGTGTCGGGGTCAGCTTTATCGCCGCCTTCTTCCCGATGTTCCTGTTCGGGGTCACGATAAACCAGCTCTCGCTGTTCGGCTTCATCCTCGCCATCGGGATTATCGTCGATGACGCCATCGTCGTCGGTGAGAATATCCATGCCAACTGGCGGCGCGGCCATGAACAAAAGGAAGCGGCCCGTCTCGGTGTCGCGCGGGTCGCCCGGCCGGTGCTGTTCTCGGTCTCGACAACCATCACCGCCTTTGTTCCCATCCTGCTTGTGCCTGGCCTGTTCGGCCAGTTCCTGGGGCAGGTTTCGGCGGTCGTGATCATCCTGCTCTGCCTGTCTTTGATCGAGAGCTTCTTCATCCTGCCGAGGCACCTCTCTCACCTTACCGATCGTGAGCCCCATCGCTGGTCGCCCCGGCGCCTGGCAGACCCTGTGCGCGACCGGGTCGCCGCGCGCCTGCGCAGTTTCACAGAAGGGCCTTTCCTCAAGGCGATGAAATTCGTCGTCGTCCATCCCTTCATGGTTGTTCTGATCGGCGTCGGCATTTTCTTCGCCGCCCAGTCGCTGACCTCCAGCGGCTATGTCAAATTCATCTTCTTCCCGGCCGTCGAGGGCGACTATGTGACCGCCGAGCTCGAACTCTCCGAAGGCAGTTCGGAGATCCAGACCCGCCGGTTCGCCGAGCAGATTTCAGAGGCCGCCAGCGTCGCGGCAGGCGAGGTCTCTTCGGCCGATGGTGCGGTCGCCGGTGTGCTCTACCAGATTGGCTCTCCGCTCGGCAGCAATGAAGGCAATCCGGCCGCTGCAGCCGGCGGGGGCGGGGCGGCTGGCAACCGTGCCTTCATCGTCGCCCAGCTCAAGGAATCGAGCTCGCGCGACTTCAATGCAGGCGCTTTCGAGCGCGAGTGGCGGGAGGCGGTTGGCCGCATTCCCGGGGCAGAGAAGCTCAACTTTACCTCGGACCTCGTCAGCCCCGGCGCCCCGATCCAGCTTCAGATCTCTGCGCGCACCGACGAGCAGACCCGCGACGCCGTGCTCCAGCTTCGCCGCGAGCTTGAGTCCCGGCCCGGCGTCTATGATGTGCGCGATGACCGGTTCCGCACGACTGAGGAAGTCCAGATCAGGCTGAAGCCGCTGGCCCGCAATTACGGCCTGACCCAGAACGATCTCGCCCGAGAGGTCCGCGCTGCCTTTTTCGGCGCCGAGGCTGTGCGCATCCAGCGCGACCGCGAGGAAATCCCGGTCCGTGTCCGCCTGCCTGCCGATGAACGCAACTCGCTGGAGACGCTGAAACGCCTGCGGGTCAAAGTCGGCGACGGATATGTGCCGATGCACAATCTGGCCGATGTGAGCATCGCGCCTGCGCCTGCTGCCATTAACCGCGTCAATGGCCGGCGCATCTACTCGCTGAGCGCCTTTGTCGATGAGGAGGTCTCGACCGCCGACATCGTCTCAACACATATGTTCGACGAGGTTCTGCCGCGTCTTCAGAATGAATATGACGGCCTGACCATGCGCGTCTCGGGCGACCAGGAAGACCAGGCCGAAGCCCAGCCTGTGCTGGCCCGCAATTTCGGCCTTGCGATGATTGTCATCTATTCGCTGCTGGCGCTGAATTTCCGCTCCTACAGCCAGCCGCTCGTCATCATGGGGGCGATCCCGTTCGGCTTTGTCGGCGCGCTGCTCGGCCACGGCATCATGGGCGCGGATCTGACGCTGCTCTCCTTTTTCGGGATCATTGGCCTGTCGGGCGTGATCATCAACACATCGCTCATGGTCACCGACTTTGCCAATGAGCGGCTGGAGAATGGCGAGGCGCCGGCCGATGCGGTGATCTCCGCCATGCAGGACCGCTTCCGCGCCGTCCTGCTCACAACGCTGACGACATTCCTTGGCGTGACGCCGATCATCCTCGAAACCAGCCTTCAGGCCCAGTTCCTGATCCCGACAGCGATCTCGCTCGGCTTCGGCATCCTGTTTGGCACGGCCATGCTGATCTTCATCCTGCCGGCCCTTCTGATGATCCACCTCAAAATCTTCGGTACGCCGAGCGACACGAAAGAAGCGGCTCCAGAGGCCGCCTGATCCAAGGCCCTGATTTCGAATTCTGGAGGTCAGCCCGCGCGGCCGGCTCAAGCCATATTGGTCTGATGCTCGCCCTGATCGGCCGCCGAAGCGTTGCCGCAAAATTGTTTGAACCCGGCTGCCATGAAGGAAGCCATCCGCTCTTTCACCGCCTCGAAATCATCCGATTCGCAGATGCCGCCGGACAGCCGGTCGATGCGGCCTGTGCGGGCGAGCGTCAGAAGCAGCGCGCCGCTGACGAAATGATAGCCCCAGAAGATATCCTTCTCCGGACAGTCCGGCAGGGCCTTCTTCAGGAGTGAGATCAGCTTGAGCACGACCGGGTCGAAATGGTCATCCATCATTTCGGCGCCCCAGCCGGGCGTGTTGGCGACCAGCGCGCTCAGTTCGCCGAAATTCTTCCAGCCTTCGCCGCCCTGTATATAGAGGTCGAGGTCGGTATCGAGAAAGGCCCGCAGGGCGCCCTCGACGGTCGGCTTGCCTTTGCTTGCCTCGTCATAGGCATCGAGCACCGCCATCCGTTTTGAACTCGTCACCACGGCGCGCCGGGCGAAGACCTTGTCGAACAGGTCTTTCTTGTCGTCGAAATAATAATTGAGAAGCGTGTGGTGAACCCCGACGCGTGCGGCGACATCCTTCAGCGTGACGCCATGAAAGCCGTGTTTGGAGAACAGGAATTCGGCTTCATCGAGAATCTGTTCTGTCGTGGCGGCTCTCTGCTCGGCTTTCGTCGTACGTTTTCGGCGCGTGTTCTGTTTGGTCACAGGTTCAATCTTCCTTGCTTGCTGGCTTTATCCGGGTGCGGTCCGTGGCTCGTCAACCTGCGCGTGCCTATTTCGGGTCTGAGGGTGATCACAAGGGCGTCAGGCGAGCAGGCGTGATGCCGCACCGGACCTGCCCCTGAGGCCTGCCGCAAGCGTCCGGCACTGGAATTCGCGGCCTTCGCGAAATGGGCTATAAAAGTGACAGGTACGTCATTAACTCCCTTGAGAAGAAAGATTGACAACTGGTCGGGCTTGCGTACTACTCTTGGTCAAAATCAGCGAGCAAAATCGTTGTATCCAAGGGAGGAAAATATGGTTCTGAAACATCTGGTATCGGTCTCGGCTGCGTCATTGCTGGCGATGGGCGTGCCGATTGTCGCGCAGGCGCAAGAGGCTGAGGGCGACGTTGAAAGCTCGTCCTCGATTCAAAATGACACAGTCGAGGAGGTCGACACCGGCCGCACACTCGGCACGGTGACGGTCACCTCGACACGCCGCGAACAGAACCTGCAGGACGTTCCGCTCAGCGTTACCGCTTTCCAGCAGGAGACGCTGACCGAGAAGGGTATTGTCAGCTATGACGGGCTCGCGCGGGAAACGCCGGGCATCGTGCTCAACCAGCCGACGGCCAACTTCAACAATTTTACCTCACGCGGCATCTCGACCAATGGATACGGAGCGGGCCTGCAGGCCGCGACGGCGATCTATATCGACGAGCTTCCGATTTCCGCGAACGGCAATTCGACGATTCTCGACCCGACGCTGTATGATGTCGAACGGGTCGAAGTCCTGCGCGGGCCGCAGGGGACGCTGTTCGGTGCCAACTCACTTGCGGGCGCGGTGCGGATCCTGACGAAAAAGCCCAACCCCAACGAATTCGAAGCCTCCGCCCTGGTCGACTTCGGTCTGACCGACGGCGATGCGCTGCGCCAGCGCTATAACGGCATGGTCAATATTCCGCTGGTCAAGGATCAGTTGGGCCTGAGACTGGTCGGCTT
>NZ_JBARZC010000089.1:0-1861 GCF_049649345.1 Henriciella sp.
GTTCGCCGTGACGCTTCAGGGCCACTCGAAAAGCACCCAGACTTATCAACGCAATACGGCGATCATCGAGACGGTGCTCGAAGCCGAAGACGGCTCAGCCATCAAGGTCACCGATTTCTGCCCACGCTTCATGGACCGTGGCCGCATGTTCCGGCCTGCCTCGATGATCCGGCGCATCGCGCCCCTGCGCGGCATGCCGAAAGTCAGGGTCGAGCTCTTCGCGCAAAGCCAGAAGGGCGAATACAATATGGTCGTCCGCCGCGGCGTCAGCCATATGAGCTTCCTTGACGAACAGGCCGGCTTCCGCGTGACGACAGATGCGCCTGTCTCTTACGTGATGGATGGGCGCGCCTTCGTGCTCGACCGGGAGCTGAGCTTCCTGCTTGGTCCCGATGAGAGCCTGTCGGACCGGGTCGGGGTGATCGCGCTGGAATGGCTGGAACGCACCGCCGACCACTGGATGGGCTGGACGCGCCGCCTCGATACCCCGCCCGACTGGCAGGATGCCGTGATCCGGGCCGCGATCACGCTCAAACTCTGCGTCTATGAAGAGACGGGCGGCATCGTCGCTGCCCTGACGACCAGCATCCCGGAGCATGAAGGCTCTGAGCGAAACTGGGATTACCGGTTTTGCTGGCTGCGCGATGCGTATTTCACTGTCACCGCGCTGAACAGGCTCTCGGCCGTGGGCACGCTGGAGCATTATCTCGCCTATCTCAGGAATACGGTCGCGCACACGAATGGCGGCCATATCCAGCCCGTCTATGGCATCTCGCTCGAGCCGGACCTGACCGAAAAGATCGCGCAGGCCCTGCCGGGCTATCGGGGGCATGGACCGGTCCGGTTCGGCAACCAGGCCGCAGAACACATCCAGCATGATGTCTATGGCCATGTCATTTTGGGCGCGAGCCAGGCCTTCTTCGATGACCGGCTCTATGCCAAGGCCGGGCCGCTTGAATTTGCGCATTTCGAAGGCGTCGGAGAACGCGCCTATGCCGTCTGGAACACGCCAGATGCCGGCATCTGGGAATTTCGCGGCCGCGCTCATGTCCACACGTCGTCTGCCATCATGTGCTGGGCCGCCTGCGACCGCCTCGCCCGGATCGCCACCCATCTGGAAATGGCCGACCGCGCCGAATACTGGAGCGGCCGCGCCGATGAAATCCGCGAAGGCATTCTTGAGCGCGCCTGGAACGAGAAACGCCAGGCCTTTACCGGCGCGTTTGGCGAGGATCCGCTGGATGCTTCGGTTCTGCTGATGGCCGAGATTGGCTTTATCGACCCGATGGATGAGCGTTTCGTCAAGACGGTCGAACGGATCGATGATGAGCTGCGCGATGGCTATCATGTCTACCGCTACCGGGTCGAAGATGATTTCGGGGCGCCGAAGACCGCCTTCACCGCCTGCACTTTCTGGCACATCGACGCGCTTGCCCGGATTGGCCGGATCGATGAGGCGCGCGCCATGTTCGATGACGTACTCGCCCACAGGACACGGCTCGGCCTGCTATCTGAGGACATCAACACATCCAATGGCGAGCTCTGGGGGAATTTCCCGCAAACCTATTCCATGGTCGGCATCATCAATGCGGCGAACCGGCTGAGCCGGGACTGGGATGAGGTTGTCTAGTTAGAGATCATCTGATGTCGACCGATTCAGGCATCGTCATTCGAATACATGTGTACGGTCCGGTACTGGATCGGATGCACATCCAATAGACGAAATAGCATCTGCTGTTCGTTGGACTTCAAGTCGCTGATGTCAGAAAGTTCGATGATCATCTCCCACTCATCCAATATCCAATCTTTCTGCTTGAAGTGGTCCGCCAAAGCCGTCTGAAATTCTTCCAGTGTTGGGTAT
>NZ_JBARZC010000090.1:0-1813 GCF_049649345.1 Henriciella sp.
CGCCATCCTGCTCGAGGCGATGTGCGGGCATGACGCAAAGGATTCGACCTCCCTGCCTGAGCCTGTGCCAGCCTGGCGCGAGAGCGTGAAACAGGGCGTCAAAGGCATGACAATTGGCATTCCGAAGGAATACCGCGTCGATGGCATGCCGGACGAGATCGAGAAGCTCTGGGCGCAAGGGATCGACTGGCTGAAGGCGCAGGGTGCAGAGATCGTCGATGTGTCGCTGCCGCACACCAAATACGCGCTGCCGGCCTATTATATCGTCGCGCCTGCTGAAGCATCCTCCAATCTCGCGCGGTATGACGGCATGCGGTATGGAAATCGTGTGTCTGCTGACAATCTGGTCAACACCTATGAGGGCACACGCAGCTCCGGCTTCGGGGTTGAGGTCCAGCGCCGCCTCATGATCGGGACCTATGTGCTTTCATCGGGCTATTACGATGCCTATTATCTCCGTGCACAGAAAGTTCGCACAAAGATTTTGGATGATTTCGAAGAGGTCTTCAAAACCTGCGATGCGCTGCTGACACCCACCTGCCCGTCGGCCGCCTTTGCCTATGGCGAGAAGTCAGGTGACCCGGTGCAGATGTATCTCAATGACATTTTCACGGTGACCGCGAACCTTGCCGGGCTGCCTGGCATATCGGTTCCAGCCGCGCTTGACAGCCAGGGCCTGCCGCTCGGCCTTCAGGTGATCGGCAAGGCACTTGATGAGGCGTCCTGTTTCCGCGTTGGCGGCGCGCTTGAAGAAGCGGCGGGCTTTGTCGCCAAGCCGGACAAATGGTGGTAAGCTTGCAAGCATGTCGACCAGAGGGCACCGTAATTTCCTTTCAGGCCTTGTAAGCTGGATCTTTGGCGCGCCAATCTTTCGACATCGCGCCTTGCGCTGGCCGCTTGCGGCGCTTCTCACCGCCCTGGGCGTTCATGCGATAACAGTTCAGGGCATTGCCGAAGAGGCTGACAGGGGTGTCCTCGTGCCGGTTCTTTTCTTCATGCTGGCCTTCTTCCTCATGGTCCTGCCATTCCTGCCGCTCGCCGACTCGTGGGACGAGCGTGATCGCAACCGCTAGTGCAGAGCGAGGCGTGACGCAGCCGACGGGCTGATGCTAAAGGTTGAGCATGTCCAGACGTACCCGCACTTTCATTTACGCTGCCGCCGCCTTTGCCGTGATGCTGGTCATGATCCTGCTCATGGCGTGGCAGCAGGGCATCGACCCGTTCCATCCGCGCACGCGAATGTACTGGCTCGCTGCGGTGCTGGCTGCGGTCTACCTCTCCCTGCGCGGCGCGGTGTTCATCGAGCGGCTGCAATACCGGCGCAGCCAGAGGCAGGAGCGTACCGATACGCCGAGCCGTCTCAGCAGGAATATTGATGACCGGATGGCTGCGCGGAAGGCCCGCGTTGAAGCGGCGCGTCAGAAAGAACGGTCCGGCGAAGAATAGCCCCGTGAATTCGTCAAATTTGATGACCCTCCAAAGCCTGAAATTAACCATGGGATGGTAGCGCTGCCGTTCAGGAGAAGCCTGTCGATCCGCTATGAAAACACATATCCTTTTCACATTCATTGCCCTGATCGTGCTGGGATTGGTCATCGGCTACCGCGAATACCATCCCGAGCCGCCCGCCGATTATGAAATCTATTATTTCGGCTCGACCCAGTGCAGCGCCTGCAAGACCTGGAAAACCCATGACCTTGCCATCTGGAAAGATGAGGACGCGTTTGGGTATGCGCTGGTTCGTATGGTCGAAATCACACCTTCGAGCACGCGCAACGGGAACAGATACCATGGCCGGTACGGAGAGGTTTTC
>NZ_JBARZC010000091.1:0-2182 GCF_049649345.1 Henriciella sp.
TTCGAACCTTTGCGGAGAGGAAATGGGGGCGCGCGATAGAGGCACGCCAATTTGCTTCGAGCGACCGTCACGCCGTTCGTCGTGTCGGTGGAACTCAATATGCGGAAACACGATCACGATGGGTCAGTATTAACGACCGTTGGTATTACTCCCTGCAGGTACACCACGGATTGCGCTAGAGTTCGTGTTGATCTTCGACGAACTCGACCAGGAAGAATGAACGAGTGGAATGCGCGCCTTGGGCTTGGCCCCAAGTTCCGAAACCATTTCAGGGTAGCCTAACGTGGTCGAGCACAAGAACGTCGAAGTCTCCAAGCGCCTCGTAACGATCAACGCGGCAAGCTCGGTCGTTGCCAGGATCGTCAACATGACCGCGCTGCTCTGGGCCTACCAGTATCTCCTTAGGCGCATTCCCGCGGAAGAGTTCGCAGTCCTACCGGTTGTGACCTCGCTCATGGTCTTTGCGCCCCTTTTCTTTTCCTTTTTCGTGAGCGGCATCAGCCGCTATGTCGTCGCTGCCTATGCCCGCGGGGAGAAAGAGCGGGTCACCGCGATAATATCGTCCATTGTTCCGCTCCTTGGTCTCGCATCGCTGGTGTTTCTGATCTGTGGCGGGATCTTTGCCTTCCATATTGAGCATATCCTGAATGTCGCACCGCAGATGGTGCCAGATGCTCGGATCATGGTACTTCTCCTTGTTGCCAGCTTCTCACTGCAGATGCTCGCGATGCCTTTTGGTACCGGATATCATGTTCGTCAGCGGTTCGTGGAGTTGAACCTGCTCGGAATTGGGCGTGACATAATAAGAATCTTGCTACTGCTCACATTCCTGCTCGGCATGGGGCCGGCCGTCGTCTGGGTCGTCGTGGCCACGGCGGTTTCGGAAACTGTCTACACGGCCATAATGGTAGCGCGATCGCGCCGGATGGTTCCCGAGCAACGCTTCCGGCGCAGCTTGATGTCCTTTGCGCAGGCGCGCGAGATAATGGGTTTCGGGCTGTGGACCACCCTTGGCCGCCTGGGCAGCATGATGTATACGAATGCCGCGACGATCGTTTTGAATCTCTATGGCACCGCCGTGGACGTGACAAGCTACCACATTGGAGCGACCTTTTTTCGTCAGATAAACAGCACCCTAAGCCTAGCTGCTCAGCCTCTGCAGCCGGCGATGACGGCAATGCATGCACTTGACGACCGACGGCGTTTTGCCGCGGCGTTACTGCGCGGAGGGCGCTATGGGCTCTGGGTCGCTATGGCTGTCGCCACACCGTTAACGGTTTATTCTGGTGATTTCATAACCCTTTATCTAGGTGACGATTATCCCGAAGCGGCAACGGTGATTGTGCTTTTCATGATCATATTCCCGTTCACGAGTCCAACGATTCTCCTGCCAATGGCCGCGATGTCGACGGCCAGGGTCCGCGCCTTTTTTCTCCCAGCCTTCCTCTTTCAGTTGCTCGGTCTTGTCATAATGATCTGGCTTGTCCGGTATGAAAGTCTCGGCGCGGTTGGTGCTACCTTTTCTCTCTTGGCCATCACAGTTTCGTCGCAACTCTTCTATTATTGGTGGTTTGCCTTGAAATTGACCGATCTGCGGCTCAGCGATTTTTGGTCACAGACGCTCTCCCGCGGGCTCATGCCGGCACTCGTAGCTGCTCCCGTCTGGGCCGGCATGAGGTACGCGGTTTCGCCAAACAGCTGGCAAGAGTTGCTCTTGTGTGCCGGCCTTGGCGGCGCCGTCTATCTATTCGTTCTACTGAGCCGTTGCCTCGATGCAGGTGAAAAGGCGGATCTGCGGCTTCTTCTGGCAGCACGCCTTAAATGAAGCAGAGAGATCTATTTTAGCAAGTGTGATTAATTCAATGAAGCCTGGGTCTCTGGTCAGTGTTGTGATTCCGACATACAACCGCGCGCGCACACTTCGCCGCGCGGTCGAGAGTGTTCTTCGCCAAAGCTATACGAATCTCGAGCTTATCGTCGTGGATGACGCATCAACCGATGATACCAAAGCGGTTCTGTCCTCGATTAATGATCCACGCATGCGCGTAATCACGTATGAATTCAATAGAGGTTGCGCTGCCGCGCGCAATATTGGAGCGAGGGATGCGCGCGGTGAGTATCTCGCTTTTCAGGATAGCGACGATGAGTGGCTGGCAGACAAACTGTCAAAGCAAGTTGCGGC
>NZ_JBARZC010000092.1:0-5012 GCF_049649345.1 Henriciella sp.
GGATCAAGAAGACGCCCTATCAAGGCCCGCGCTTTACCATCACCAAGCCGACCATTGTTATCATTCCGGAATACAAGCAGCCCGTTCCTGAAATTGTAGCCAAGGGCCTCTCTCTGTTCACCGTGCATGTCCGCCGCACGGGCCCCGCAGAGCAGGACCAGAAGCTCAACTCCCATTCCAAGCTCAACTGCATCCTCGCCTGCATCCAGGCCGACAAGGCGGGCGCAGACGAAGGCCTCATGCTGGACGCGGACGGCTTCGTCGCCACCTGCAATTCCACCCATTTCTTCATCGTGCGCGACGGCGAGGTCTGGACCTCGCCGCTGGACTATTGCCTTGGCGGGATCACGCGCGGCAACATCATCCGCGTGTGCCACGAGGCAGGCATTCCTGTGCACGAAAAGCGCTTTTCGCTGTTCGATGTCTATTCGGCGGACGAGGCCTTCGTGACCGGCACATTTGCGGGCGTGACGCCCGTGCGCGAAGTCGACGGCCGCCAGATCGAGCAGGTAGGCGGGCCGATGGCGCACCGCATAACCGGGCTTTATCAGGACCTCGTCGCCAAGAGCCTTACGCCAATCAGATGAGCGAGCCGGTTCGCATTGCCATGTGGTCGGGCCCGCGCAATCTGTCGACCACGATGATGCGTAGCTTCGGAGCCCGGCCGGATACGGCCTGCGTGGATGAACCTTTCTATGCAGCCTATCTGGTTGCGAGCGGCCTTCTTCATCCGATGCAGGACAACATCCTGGCCACCCAGCCCCATGACGGCGCTGAGGTTGCAGAACAGCTTCTCGGCCCTGTGCCTAGCGGCAAATCGGTCTTCTATCAGAAGCATATGACCCACCACATGGACCCAGCCATCCCGCGTGACTGGATGTCGAAGGTCACCAATGTGTTTCTCATCCGGCATCCGACGCGCGTACTCGCTTCGTATGCGCGCAAGATGGAGACGGTGAACCTAGACGTGATCGGCGTGCCCCAGCAGGCAGAGCTCTTTGACCAGGTGTGCCAGTCGCTCGGCGAAGCGCCGCCCGTTGTGGATTCAGACGATATCCTCGCCGACCCCCCGGCTATACTGCGGGCGCTGTGCCGTGCTGTCGGCATTCCGTACACCGACGCGATGCTGTCCTGGGAGGCTGGTCCGAAGCCGGAAGATGGCGCATGGGCGCCGCATTGGTATGACGCGGTGTGGCAGTCGACGGGGTTTGGCGAACCGCGCGCTCACATCATGGGGCTGCCATCCGAGCTCATGGACCTGGCTGAACAGGCCCTGGAGTCGCATGAGGTGATTGCCGCGCATCGCCTGAAACCCACGCCCGCCTAGTCCCGGCTGAAGCATGTCGTGACGCGGGGGCATGTTCCGGTTTCTCTTGGCAGGGCTGAGCACGCGTATAGACTGCAGAGCAGACAACAAAAGCAGACATTCATGGGAGAGACGCATGGCTGACGGACAGTCGCTGCCGCCATTCAAGCCGCTGCCGCAAAAGGATCCGGACATCGAAATGGTCCGCAAGCCCGACGGCACAATCTATCTGACGCCGCGCCAGGAGCCCGGTGACCGGCCCAAGACCATTCCCCATTGTCTCGATGACTGGGCGGCAGAAGCGCCTGACCGGCCATGGCTGCGCCAGCGCGACCCGCAAACCGATGCGTGGCGCACCGTCACCTATGGCGAGGGCAAGCGCTACACAGACGCGCTCGCGCAATCCTTTATCGATATGGGCGCCGGACCTGATGCGCCGGTGATGATTCTTTCCGGCAACACGATTGAAAGTGCGCTGGTGATCGTGGCGGCGCAGAAAATGGGCGCACCGGTCGCGCCGATCTCGGTGCCCTATTCCACGATGTCGAATGATTTCGGCAAGCTGAAGCATTGTTTCAGCGCGGTCGAACCCAAGGCTATTTTCGTCCAGGACGTCGCCGCCTTTAAACCGGCGCTCGATGCGCTTGGCGATCATGGATGCGCTGTCTTTGCCAAGACGGGCGCGACCAACGAAATTCAGGCCTTTGATGAACTGCTGAAGACAGACCCGACCGGCGCCGTTGCTGATGCCATGGCGAAGCTCACTGACGACACGGTGGCGAAATACCTGTTCACATCAGGCTCGACGGGCATGCCCAAGCCGGTCCCCACCACACAGGGCATGATGTGTTCGATGATCGCCGGCACAGAAGGCCTGCGCGACAATGGACGGGACCCGGATTACGATCCGGACGCGGTCCACAATGTCCTCGACTGGCTGCCCTGGAACCATATTTCCGGCTCCAATGTGAACTTCAATGGCGCGCTGTGGAACGGGGCGACCTTCTGGATTGATGGCGGCAAGCCGACGCCGGACCTGTTCAAGGAGACGATCCGCAATATCCGCGATGTCAGCCCTTCCACTTTCGGAACGGCGCCAATCGCCCTCTCCATGCTCGCCGATGCGATGGAGCAGGATGACGAGTTGCTGAAAGCCTTCTTCAAGAACATGAAGTCGATCGGTTATGGCGGCGCAACGCTGTCCGATGACCTTTACGACCGGCTCCAGGCGCTGTCGATCAAGGCAACCGGCAAACGTATCCCGATCGTCACCATGTATGGCGCAACCGAGACCCAAGGCATAACGGTGGTTCACTGGGTGGTCGAGCGGGTCGGCCTGATCGGCCTGCCCCTGCCCGGCATGACGCTTAAGCTCGTGCCGAACGGCGCCAAGCTGGAAGTCCGCGTCAAAGGCCCGTCCGTGATGACAGGGTATGTCGACATGCCGGAAAAGAACGCGGAAGTCTTCGACGAGGAAGGCTTTTACAGGCTCGGCGATGCAGCGATCATGGTCGATGAAAATGACCCCAATAAAGGCATCATATTCGACGGCCGCGTCGGCGAGGACTTCAAACTCTCGACCGGCACCTGGGTCAGCGTCGGAACGCTGCGGCCCGATCTCGTCGCAGCCTGTTCGCCCCTCGTCTTCGATGCGGTTATTGCCGGGCAGGACAAGGATTATGCAAGCGCGCTCTTCTGGCCCGCGCAGGCGACCTTCATGTCCTATGTCCAGAAGGCCGAAGGCGATGGCCAGAAAGCCTATATGGCGCTAGTCAGTGACCTCACTGAGAAGGTCCGCGCCTTCAATGCGAGCGAGAAAGGCTCATCACGCCGGATCAAGCGCTTTCATGTCATGACAGAACCCCCGTCGATCGATGCTGGCGAAATCACCGACAAGGGTTATGTCAATCAGAGATGCGTCATCGACCGGCGCGATAACCTCGTTCAGGCGCTCTATTCGGAACCGCCAGGGCCGGGGGTTGTTGAACCCTGATAACGGAATGTCAGTAAATTCCGGTAACTTTAACCCAGATTAAGTAGGGTCCGGGAGGATCGGGGGCATGTTTGACGCTCGCAATGTCAGCGAAAAATCGGGGGGTGGTCTGGTCTTCGGACTGCTGACCATCGCCCTTGTGAGCGCCCTCTTTTTCGGCGTCCTCTTCTTCCCATCGCTGACCGGGCC
The DNA here is from genome assembly GCF_049649345.1 of Henriciella sp. Lineage (GTDB taxonomy): Bacteria > Pseudomonadota > Alphaproteobacteria > Caulobacterales > Hyphomonadaceae > Henriciella. The sequence goes on from NZ_JBARZC010000092.1 coordinate 3,489, forward strand.
GGGCAAATCCGAAGTTCCGGGCATGGCTGAGACCCCGGCTAGCACCTCCCTTGCGGCAGCATTCGACGACCAGCCCACGCTGGACTATATCCAGAAGCTACGGGCGACATTTCCCTCCGCCGCGACAGATCTTGAGCGGACGCTCGAGCGCGCAAGCGCGCGCGGCGCAGACAAGGTCGAGCTTGGTTTGCTCGTGCTGCAGGCCGGTCACCAGGAGATTGCGGGCAGTATTGACCGCCTCGCCAAGGCCGATGTGCGTTATTTCAATCAGATTCTCGATCTTTCGGTCGAAGGCCTGAATGACCTGTCGAGCTCTGGCGCGCCCTATTGCAAGGGTTCTGACCTCATCACGTTTGCCAGCCTGTCCGATCAACAGCTCTATGCGGCGGCCTTCGACCGTGTCGGCCATGGCGCCGGGCTCTACAATTACGGCCTTGAGATGAACGGGGTCATCCTCGATGCCATCCGCGCTGCACGCGCCAATCCCCGCAATTACAGCCGGTTGACGTCGGCAGACGAGCGGGCCGCCCAGACACTCGCCTTCAGCCTGATGACCGATCCGCAGATCATGAAGCTGTTGACCCTGGAGGGCACCAGCCGCGCGCAGATGGACGAGGCGATGCGGGACGTCAATTTTTGCGATCTTGGTGTCAGCATCATCCGCAAGGTCGATGCGCTGCCGGAGGATACAAAAGGCCGCCTCTGGGGCGAGCTCTGGAGGCAGGTAGACCGCGACGGCATCGAGCGGATGTTTTACCGCTATGCCTATTAGGCTTTGCGCTTGATGCCCGACTGCTTCAGCCGCCATTCCAGTAAATCGAGCCGGTCCTGGCCAAAGAAGGCCTCTTCCTCATAAACCATTAGCGGCACGCCCCAGTGATAAGGCTCCTGCTCGTCCTGATTGGCCTCGATGACCGCTTCGAGCCGGTCTTTCTCGTCCGACTGGCGCCGGTCGAGATCATCGAGATCGAACCCGGCGCGCTGAGCCGCCTGTTTGAGCTGGTCGCCTTCCGTCCAGGGCGCGCCCGACCAGATCAGGGTCGAGACCTCGTCGAGAAACGCCCAGCCTTCAGCATTGCCCGTCTCGCAGGCGAGCACACCGAGCCGCGTCAGTCGCCCAATATGCGGCTGGTCGTCTGAAATCTCGCGCGTCGCCATATTCATGACCACCGGATCAGGATCCGGGCGTCCCATGGGCAGACCGAGATATTGGGACAGGCGGAAAATGTCGCGCAGCAGATAGGGCGTCCATTGCGGGCGGATGGTGGCGAAGAAGTCAGGCGTGCGGATCGCGATGGGATAGACAGGCCGCGGGCGAACCTCGACATCCCACTTGTCTGCAAGGTCTCTCAGGCGGCGGGTCGCCAGGTAGGAATAGGGAGAGCGAAAGGACCAGAAGACGTCGACAATAGCCATATCCGGACCGTGGCCCAAAGGCCGCATGAAGGCCACCGAAATCATGTCTTCAAAATGCCATCTGGAAGATGCATCTAGGAGAGATGGCACTGGATGAAACCATTCGCG
>NZ_JBARZC010000093.1:0-4237 GCF_049649345.1 Henriciella sp.
AGACTACGCTGTTTTGGCCGGTCCGCACATGTGCCAGCGGCGCATCGACCCGCCTGTGGGCGATATGCTCGGGCCGCGGCGCGGTCGCTGCATACGGGGCAACAAGACGGTTGGACCAGGCATTGTAGACGAAAAAGGCGTTCACGCGCTCGAACGGCGTGATGTTGCCGCTCGAGGCATGCAACGTATTGCAGTCGAAAATAACGACCGAGCCGGCCTTCGGTGCAGGCGCAACAATACCGCCCTCCTCGACGAGCGCCCTAATACTGGCGGTGTCCGGAATGCCGGTTCGCTGGCGCTTGAGCGAGGACTTGTAATTGTCCTCAGGCGTCTCGCCTTCACACGCGATGAAGGTCTTGTGGCTGCCAGGCACAAACATGACAGGGCCAGCCTGGGGATGATTATCCGTCAGCATGACCGACATCGACAGCGCTTTCATGCGCGGCATGCCATCTTCAGCGTGCCAGGTCTCAAAATCGGAATGCCAGTAGAACTCCTTGCCCTTGAAGGCCGGTTTGTAGTTCAGGCGCGACTGGTGAATGTAGACCTCCTCGCCGAGGATTTGCTGCGCGAGGCCAGCAAGGCGCGGATCGCGCGCCACAAGATCGAAGTCAATCGTCTGTCGATGAATGGCGAAGATCGATCTGACCGCACCGCTATCGCGCTCAGAGATGATTGTTTCATCAGCCAGGCTGCCGGGAAACTCACGCATCTCATTGGCCGTGCCGCGCATGCGTTCAACCTCTTCCGGGCTGAACACATCCTCCAGAACGGTGAAGCCGTTGCGCTCGAAGCCTTCCAGGACCGACCGGCTAACGGGAGGCCTGGAAAAGTCGCCGGTTCGCACGACCGGTTCGCGGCGCTCTCTGAGGCAAGAGCCCTGGGCTTTGCGGGTGGCGTAGATATCCTCTCTTGTCTGTTGCATCTCTCGTTTGCGATCCTCTGTTCTGCCGGCTTTGTTGTTCAGCCGGTCATGTGTCTAAGTGTCTCGAAAAGCAGCTGACTGAGCCGTCAGATGCCCGTTCGGCCCACCTACGCGGGAGCGCAGCTTGAGGTTGCAATGTGGAGATGAAAACACACGCGGAGTTTGATCTCGATCAATTTCAGAGCGGCTGGTTGGCGGCTTTCCGGCTGATCTCCTGCAGCGCCAGAAGCGCCTCGTGCCAGGTCTCCTCATGCCTTTGCGACCACTCATTCGACAACACATCGCGAAACGCGTCGCGTATGGCAGTAAACATGGATGAGAGGTCCTCACCCTGCAGATCATAGGCATCGTGCTGGAGCTGCGCCGCCTCCAGGATCAGGAGCGGCATGGTGGACTTCTCGGCCAGGCCGATGATGCAGTCAAAGCAGGCTGACAGCATGGTCCCGCGCACCCCTCCATCCTGATCCATGACGAACAGGGCCTCATAGTCTGGATACGCCTCGAACAGATGGGTGTAGACAAGCTCGGCCGGGTCACCGCGCAGCTCCGCGACGCGTTCGAGTGTCTCAATCAGCAGCGCCCCGTCCATGAGTGTCTTTAATCCGGAATGGACGGGCGAGACAATCTTCGGCATAGCCTCCGGGCAATGAGCCCTGACCTTCTTTTATCCTTGGCCGACCGGATCGGCGTCTTTGTCTTCGCGATTTCCGGCGGTGTCGTCGCGGTCCGCAAGGAGATGGACTTTCTCGGTGTCATCGTGCTCGCCTTTCTTCCGGCAATCGGCGGGGGCACGCTTCGCGACCTGCTGCTGGACCGGCCGGTCTTCTGGCTAAATGACAGCGTAACGCTGGTCCTTGCCGTCGCTGGCGGACTGGCCGCATTCTTCTTCTATCGTTTCGTCAGCAATTTCAGGGCGCTTCGCTGGCCGGATGCTGTCGGCATGGCGCTCTTCACCGTGACCGGGGCAGCAACAGCAATGGCGCTTGGCCACGGCTTTCTCGTCGTGCTGATCATGGGCGCGGTAACCGCCAGCGGCGGCGGTCTGATCCGCGATGTCGTCGCGAATGAAGAGCCGCTCGTCCTGAAGGCTGGCGAGCTTTATGCAACCTGCGCACTGGCAGGCTCGCTCGTCTATTATCTGCTGATGGTCTACGGGCCGGGCGAGACGGTTGCCTTCGCCGCCGGCATGGCCACCGCCTTCATCCTGCGCGCCAGCGCCATCCTGTTCGGCTTGTCACTGCCCAAGGCCAAAGGCTGATCTTTCGCCTCTCGAGAAGTTTTTATTCGGCCAGAACCGGAGCAGGCTCTTCACGTCTCACAGCCCTGCGCAACACATCGCCATAGCCATGCGAGATACAGTCGGTCTCGTTGTAGAAACCACGCTGTGAAAGAATGCGGTGCATGCGGCCGAGATTGTAGGGCGGTATGCTGGCGAGCAGGTGATGCTCGAGGTGATAGTTCACATTGTTCGGCGCGATGAAGACTTTCTGCCAGAAGGGCGCAACCGTTGTGCCGGTATTCAGCCGTGCATCAAGCTGCGAGCGGTCGATTGCCGTGCCGTGCTCCCCGATCTGGCGCAGGCGTACGATGGCCGGATAGATGAACAGCTCAGCGGCCCACCACATCAGATACGCCCATGGCGCGCCTGCGGCCGTCAGAACACCAAACAGCAGGACATGGAAGGTCAGCCACGGCCAGTTGCGCGACAGTTTGAACTTCCGGATCTTGAAAAGTGTATCGCGAAGACCTGTCTGACCGGTCAGGTCGCGCTTGAACTTGCGCGTGATGCTGTCGCGGGAGACGGGGTAATTCTTCACAAAACCGATATCGGGATCGTCCGGTGTGCCGGCATATTTGTGATGTTTCAGATGGTAGGCGCGATAGGCGTGAAGCGAGATATTCATCGGCGCGCCGACAATCCAGTGGCCGACAAAATCGTCGACCGCCCTGTGCTTGAAGAAGGCGTGGTGAGCGCAGTCATGATTGATGATGCCAAGACCGAGCTGGCGTCCGCCCAGAATCAGGACACCAAGAAGAATGGTGAATGGATTGGTCCAGATGATTGCGATGGCGAAAGCAGCAGCGATCAGCCCCCAGTTCCAGGCGAGCGTGATGAAGGCTTTGAGGTCCGACTTCTGGCGCAGCTGCCGCAGCTCGTCCTTGGACAAGGCGTCAGAAAGTTTCATTAGTGTGCTCATCTATCGCTCCATACATCAGACAGGTGTGATATTACACGATAATAAAAGTTTCGTCAATTTATGTATCATTACAGACGCCTCGTTCCAGACGATATTTCCGCCCGGGCCCTGATCCTGTCCCTACTGAGCACGGTGGATGTGGATCGCCAGGCAATTGGCGCGCTCGTCAATGCGGGGGACCTGTTCGGCATCGAGCCAGTCACTATACGCGTGGCTGCGACGCGATTGGTCAAGTCGGGGCTGCTGGAAAGTCCCGAAAGGGGGATCTACGCGCCGGGGCCAAAGGCCAAAGCGCTGACCCGGCGGCTCCAGCAATGGCGCGATGTATCTGACCGCCTCAGCGACTGGACAGGCAGCTGGCTTGTCTGCCTGACCCATCATCTCGGCCGGGCCGACCGCAAGAAGCTGCGCGAGCGCGAGCGGGCCCTGATGCTTTATGGCTATCGCGAAACACCTAACGGCCTCTGGGTCCGGCCTGCCAATATATCACGCACGATCGACGAGCTTCGCGATGAGCTGGTCAGTATTGGCGCCGGCGATGGCATCATGCTCATGGAGGCGAGCGACTTTGCCACCGGCCTCGCAAAACACTGGGAGTCGCTCTGGTCAGCCAAAGAGCTGCACGCCTCTTACACAGCGGCGATTGCCGACATGACAAGCAGCCTGCCGCGGCTGGCAACGCTTCCGCCGGATGAAGCGGCGCGCGAATCGCTGCTGATCGGCCAGGCGGTCATCCGCACGATCAATTTCGATCCGCTCCTGCCGCCGGAGCTCGCAGACCAGGGCCTGTTCCTACAGATGGTGGAGACGATGAAACGCTATAATGAGACGGGCATCGCCTGTTGGGACAAGTATCACGCCAGCATGAATCTCGGGGCCTGAGCTAGAGGTTCAGCGCCGGCGCCCAGCGCCTGAGACCATGTCGCGGAAGGCCTCGAACGTCGCGCGGGCAACCTGGATCGGGGTTGGCTTTCGCCCCCGCGAGGCACGAACGAAGTGTACGCAATTCGCCCCGGGAAGATCATAATCATGGCCCAGCCGCCGATGCGCGCGGGCACTCGACAGATATTCGCTGGTGGAGTCCCCCGGTCCATGATTGCGCACGGGCCGGCCG
>NZ_JBARZC010000094.1:0-5308 GCF_049649345.1 Henriciella sp.
GGTATGGGGCATGGCTCGGGGCGGACGCACCATTTGGCGACCGCGACCGGTTGAAGCGGGAGCTCGATGCGCTCGCCGGCCTTGGTGTAGGCAATCTGAGGATTCTCGCCTCGGCTGAGGAAGGCCCGCTCAAGGCCGGGATCAAACCGGGCTTTCGCACCAAAGACACGTGGAACGAGACGCTGTTTTCCGGTCTCGATTATTGCATGGCCGAGCTGGCAAAGCGCGACATGAAGGCCGTGCTCTATCTCACCAATTTCTGGGAATGGTCAGGCGGCATGATGACCTATCTCTACTATGTCACCGGCGCATTCACCGACATGAATGACCCGGCCCATCCCTGGCCCGCATTTCCCGACCATGTCAGCGACTTTTATTCCAATGAAGCGGCGGTGGCGCTGTACCACGATCATATCACCAAACTGGCCGGGCGGACCAATCGCGTGACGGGCATGGCCTATGCCGACGACCCGGCGATCATGTCGTGGCAACTCTGCAATGAGCCTCGCCCCGGTGTGAGCCCGGACGTGATGGAGGCCGTCCTGCCCGCCTATTATGACTGGATCGGTTCGACGGCGCGGCTCATCCGCTCACTCGACGCAAACCCTCTCGTTTCCCTCGGCCAGGAGGGCACTGCGGCCAGCAATGGACGAGAGGATGTCTATATCAGAGCCCATCAGGACATCGACTATGCAACCGCCCATATCTGGCCGCAGAACTGGGGCTGGGTGGATGGCAAGAATCTCGCCGGCACAGGGGAGACGGGCGAAGAGAATGTCGCCGCCTATATCGCAGCGCACATCCGCATGGCCGAGACGATGGACAAGCCGCTCGTCTTCGAGGAATTCGGCTTTCCACGCGACGGTGAAGCCTATGATCGCGCATCAAAGACCTCTTACCGCCAGCGCTTCTACAGCATGATCTACAATGCGGTCGAAGACAGCGTGGCCCGCGGCGGCCCGGTTGCGGGAAGTAATTTCTGGGCATGGAATGGCGAGGCGCGCGCTGCGCATATAGACGTCCGCTTCAGGCCGGGCGATACGTCCTATATGGGCGACCCGCCGCACGAGCCGCAGGGCTGGTATGGCATCTTCGACACCGATGCCGACATGCACGCCCTGATCAGATCTCACGCTGAAGCGATCGCCGCCTAGTGCAGCTTTTCAATCTTCAACGCTTCATCCACAAAGCGCACCTGCGCGGGGCGCAGCAGGTTGGCGTGCGCGATGTTGATCGAGTGGATCACCGCTTCGATGTCACGGCGCCAATGATCCAGAAACTGAGCCAAGCGCGGAAATTTCGGGGCGATGTCGACCGTCTGCCAGACAAAGCTCTGCAGGAGCTTCGGGAAGTCGGGCCGGTAATAGATGACCTCGGCGGTGAGAAGTCCGCCGCCCTCAAGCTGTTTCCTGAAATCCTCGTCGCTCATCGGCGTTACCTCCATGGGCCCGATTCTGTATCAATGAGTGTGACGGACTGACGAACATCGTCAAGTTTTTGTTTAAAAACAGTGTGCTGGCAGCCGGTCCCGATCGCTGCCACCAACGCATCGAGCGTTACCCCCCGCGCGCGCGCCAAGCCTGAAAAATTTTCAGCAACCAACCTGTTGACGACCGGCCTGAGGAGACCTACCTCAGCGCCGTTAGCACTCTCACTGGATGAGTGCCAACATCTGAACATATTGCCCAATCAGGGCGAACTTAAAGGTAAGAGAGAAGACATGAAATTCCGTCCTCTACATGACCGCGTTCTCGTGAAGCGCGTTGAAGAAGAAGCAAAAACGGCTGGCGGGATCATCATTCCTGACACCGCAAAGGAAAAGCCGCAGGAAGGCGAAGTTGTCGCTATCGGCTCTGGCGCCCGTGGTGACGACAATGAAATCGTCCCGATGGACGTAAAGGCTGGCGACCGCATCCTGTTTGGCAAATGGTCCGGCACCGAAGTGAAGGTCGACGGCCAGGATCTCCTGATCATGAAGGAAAGCGATATCCTCGGCATCATCGAGTAAACCGCTCTTCGATTTCCAACTGAATCCAAATTCTGGAAGGAATACAGCAAATGGCTGCTAAACACGTAAAATTCGGATCTGACGCACGCGAGCGCATGCTCAAAGGCGTCGACACACTTGCAAACGCCGTAAAAGTGACCCTCGGCCCGAAAGGCCGGAACGTGGTCATCGAGAAATCCTTCGGCGCACCGCGCACCACGAAGGACGGCGTCACCGTTGCAAAAGAGATCGAGCTTGAAGACAAGTTCGAGAATATGGGCGCACAGATGCTGCGCGAAGTGGCCTCCAAGGCCAACGATGTTGCTGGTGACGGCACCACGACCGCTACGGTTCTCGCCCAGTCCATCGTTCGCGAGGGCATGAAGCGCGTCGCTGCCGGCATGAACCCGATGGACCTGAAGCGCGGCATCGACAAGGCCGTCCTCGAAGTGACCTCCGATCTCGCGCATCACTCGCGCAAGGTCAAAGAGAACTCAGAGATTGCCCAGGTTGGTTCGATCTCCGCTAATGGCGACAAGGAAATTGGCGACATGATTGCCAACGCCATGGAAAAGGTCGGCAATGAAGGCGTGATCACGGTCGAGGAAGCCAAATCCCTCGAAACCGAACTCGATGTCGTCGAAGGCATGCAGTTCGACCGCGGTTACCTCTCACCCTACTTCGTGACGAACCCGGACAAGATGTCCGTCGAGCTCGAAGATCCATTCATCCTGCTGCACGAGAAGAAGCTCTCCTCGCTCCAGCCGATGCTGCCGATCCTCGAAGCTGTCGTTCAGTCGCAGCGTCCGCTTCTGATCATCGCTGAAGATGTCGATGGCGAAGCGCTCGCAACGCTGGTCGTCAACAAGCTGCGCGGCGGCCTCAAGGTTGCTGCAGTCAAGGCCCCTGGCTTCGGCGACCGCCGCAAGGCCATGCTGCAGGACATCGCTGTCCTGACCGGTGGCCAGGTCATCTCCGAAGACCTCGGCATCAAGCTTGAGAACATCCAGCTCGACATGCTCGGCACGGCCAAGAAAGTCGAGATCGACAAGGACAACACCACGATCGTCGATGGTGCTGGCACCAAGGATGAGATCGAAGCCCGCGTCGGCCAGATCAAGAAGCAGATCGAAGACACCTCTTCGGACTATGATCGCGAGAAGCTCCAGGAGCGTCTTGCCAAACTCGCTGGCGGCGTTGCCGTGATCAAGGTCGGCGGCGCAACCGAAGTCGAAGTGAAAGAGCGCAAGGACCGCGTCGATGACGCGCTGAACGCAACCCGCGCAGCTGTCGAGGAAGGTATCATTCCTGGCGGCGGCGTTGCCCTGCTCCGCGCGGCTCAGAACATCGACGTCAAAGGCATCAACGCCGATGAGCAAGCCGGTATCGATATCGTTCGCAAGGCGCTCGAGTCCCCGATCCGTCAGATCGTCAACAATGCCGGCCTCGAAGGCTCTGTCATTGTTGCCAACGTCCTGAAGGAAACCGATCGCGGCTACGGCTTCAACGCACAGACCGAAGAGTATGGTGACCTCTACAAGATGGGCATCATCGATCCGGCCAAGGTTGTTCGCTCTGCCCTGCAGAACGCAGCTTCCGTTGCAGCCCTGCTGATCACCACCGAAGCCGGTGTGGCCGAAGCCCCGAAAAAAGAGGGCGAAGGCGCAGGCGGCGGCATGCCTGACATGGGCGGCATGGGTGGCATGGGCGGAATGGGCTTCTAAGCTCACCTCCCTGAAGGCTTCGGCAGCAACATCAGGTTTCGCTGCCAGCCACCATCCAAAACCAATCAAGGGCGGTGCTTCGGCGCCGCCCTTTTTCTTTGAGCGAATGTGTTCAGGCCAGCTGCCATCAAGTGTCACTTGCAAGTCCCCGCCGCCATGCTTTAACAGGCCCCATGAGCAAGATTTACAACACAGCAGCAGCCGCGCTCGACGGGCTCCTGTTTGATGGCATGACGATCGCTGCGGGCGGCTTTGGCCTCTGCGGCATCCCCGAGCTTTCCATTGCGGCGATCCGCGAGGCCGGCACCAAGGATCTGACGGTCTACTCCAATAATGCAGGCGTCGACGGCTTCGGCCTCGGTGTCCTGCTTGAGAGCAAGCAGGTCAAGAAGATGGGCTCGTCTTATGTGGGCGAGAACAAGGAGTTCATGCGCCAGTATCTCGGCGGCGAACTTGAGCTCGAATTCAATCCGCAAGGCACGCTGGCAGAGCGTATGCGCGCGGGCGGGGCCGGAATTCCGGGCTTCTACACCAAGACCGGCGTCGGCACTGTGATCGCCGAGGGCAAGGAAGTAAAATCCTTTGACGGAGAGGACTACATCCTCGAACGCGGCATCTTCGCTGACCTTGCCATCGTCAAAGCCTGGAAAGCCGACACGACGGGCAATGCGGTGTTCCGCAAGACGGCGCGCAACTTCAACGAACCGGCCGCCATGTGCGGCAAGGTCTGCATCATGGAAGTCGAGGAAATCGTCGAGCCCGGCGAGCTTGACCCGAACCACATCCACCTGCCCGGCGTCTTCGTTCACCGGCTGGTGCAGGGCGAATTCGAAAAGCGGATCGAGCAGCGCACGGTCCGGAAGAAGGAGACCGCCTGATGCCCTGGACACGTGATGACATGGCCAAGCGCGCCGCGCAGGAGCTGGAAGACGGGATGTATGTCAATCTCGGCATCGGCATTCCGACGCTGGTCGCCAACTATATTCCGGACGGCGTCGAGGTGACGCTGCAATCTGAAAACGGGATGCTCGGCATGGGTCCTTTCCCTTATGAGGGCGAGGAAGATGCCGACCTGATCAATGCCGGCAAGCAGACCATTACGGAGCTGCCCCACACCGCCTTCTTCGACAGCTCCATGAGCTTTGCGATGATCCGCGGCGGCAAGATCAACATGGCCATCCTCGGCGCGATGGAAGTCGCCGAAAATGGCGATCTCGCCAACTGGATGATCCCTGGCAAGCTCGTCAAGGGCATGGGCGGGGCAATGGACCTCGTGGCTGGCGTCAAACGTATCATCGTGATCACCGACCACACCTCGAAGTCCGGCGCGCCGAAACTGCTCAAGGAATGCACCCTGCCCCTAACCGGACTTGGCGTGGTCAGCATGATCATCACCGATCTCGGCGTGTTCGATGTCGTCGAGGGCGGCCTTGAGATCAAGGAACTCGCCCCGGACGTGACCCGCGACGAGATCTACGAGAAAACCGAAGCGAAGATCGTCAATTGAGCGAGCTACCCCCTTGCCCGCAATGCAATTCAACCTTCACCTATGAGGACGGCGCGCTCCTGGTGTGTCCGGAATGCGCGCATGAATGGC
>NZ_JBARZC010000095.1:0-6817 GCF_049649345.1 Henriciella sp.
GACCTGTTCCGCTCACGCGACATGGAGAAGGTCTACTGGGCCGTCACCGTAGGGTCGCCCAAGCCACCAGCCGGGCAGGTGCGCTGCTGGATGACGAAAGGGCAGGGGCCTGAAGGGCGCGAACGCATGGTCCAGTGCGCGCAGAATGATGAAGGCGCGCGCCACGCGATTACAGACTATTTTACCGTCTCACAGGCTGCCCAGAAAGCCGCCTGGGTCGCGCTTCGCCCGCAGACGGGCCGAATGCACCAGCTACGCTTTCATATGCATGAGATCGGCACATCCATTCTCGGCGACGACAAATACGTCACCAGCCGCGAAGTGCCGCTCGGCGTCGCAAACGGCCTCCACCTGCATGCCCGCGCGCTGTCGATCCCGCGCAAGAACAAGAAGCCGATCGTGATCCAGGCGCCGCTCTCAGGCCATATGAAGCAGACCTTCAAGACGCTCGGCTTCCTCGAAGAAGAAGCCGGCAAGGACCCGCTCGAACTCTTCCTCTAGCGCCAGAATCGCCGGATCAGCCCGCCATGACCGACCTCAAACTCGCCATCTGGGACATGGACGGCACCATCGTCGACAGCCGCGACGTGATCCAGACCGCCATGTGCCGCGCCTTCGGCACCTGCGGCCTGCCTGAACCGGACTATGAAGCAACGCGAAAGGTCGTCGGTCTTGGTCTTGAAGAGGCCGTGCGCACGCTGGCGCCGGACTATCACGACATTGCGGGGCTCACCGCGGCCTACAGGGAAGCCTTCGTCCTGCGCCGGACCGAGGAGAGTTTCAAGGAACCGCTCTATGATGGCGCGATCGAGACGCTCGACCGCCTCGCCAACGACAATTGGCTGATCGCCATGGCGACCGGCAAATCGCATCGCGGCATCCGCGCCATCTTCGAGATGCACCCGCTGGAACAATACTTCGACACGATCTGGTGCGCCGATGATGGTCCCGGCAAGCCGCACCCCTTCATGGTCGAGCAGGCCATGGACGCGCTCGGCTGCGAACCCCATCAAAGTCTCATCATCGGGGACGCCATTCATGACATCACAATGGGCCGGAATGCGGGCATCCATACAATGGGCGTCAGCTGGGGATTCGGCGCTGCCGAAGAGCTGGAAGCGGCGGGCGCGCACGAGGTCCACCATGACTTCAGCGCTCTGAACGGCGCCCTCGACCGGTTTGCCTCGAAAACTATTGCTTGACGGGAACTACTTCGCAGATGCAGCGTTGCCACTCAGAGACTCAGCAAGCCAAGGGGAATCTCATGAAAAAATCACTCGTCGCAATTCTCGTCGCTATGGGCGCAATCGGCGGTGTCGCCGCCTGTGAAGACAATGACGGACCGGCAGAAGAGGCCGGTGAAGAGCTGGACGAAGCTGCAGATGATGTTGAGGACAGCGTCGACTAGAGCGACACGTCTCAAAAAGAGTAAAGGGAGAGCCCGCCATGTGCCGGCTCTCCTTTTTTTATTCAAGACGCTGTTTTTGCTGTACAAAGATGCAGGCTCCACGGATCAATCAGGGGTCATGCGCGTTTGTTTTGTATCGCTCATTCAGACGCAAAGGCAGCTTCATGACACTCAACATCGACTATCTTCTCGCAGGCGTGGCGGTTGCTGTAGTCGGTGGAGGGGCTTTGACGCTGGCCGCCAATTCAAGCTCCAGGTCGCAGGATCTGGAAACGCGTTTTTCCGAAGCCGATTTTGCGACCTTCAATCGCGGCTTTGAGGTCAATGATACGGTCTGCGAGGTCGGGCTTGCAAAGCATGATCTCTGTTTCGAGCCATCGCCGCTTTCGGCGCAGATCGAGAGAGGCGAGGAATTCCCCGAAGACATGTATCCGCTTGCCCTGGAATGGCGCGCCAAGCTCGCCATGCCCAGAAAGCCGAAATCGCTGAAGACGATCCGGATCGGCCGCACGATTGCGCTGATGGAGCGGGACAGCGAGACCATTATCGACACGATGCGCCTCGGCGAGACGACATTCGTCGCCGCCAATGAAACGCCGTCCGGCTGATCGCAAACACGCCGAGACCACCTCGTCCTGAATCTCGCGCATTCCATTTCCCGTGCCATCGTGTCAGGAAGCGGCCATGACTGCGACGCCTCCGAGACAACAGACCCTTCCCAAACGCTTCTACAAGACCGCCTCCGCCGCCCTGTCCGGTGACGGCTGGCGCATCGAGCTGGATGGACGGCCCGTCAAGACGCCCGCCAAGACGGATATTACCGTGCCAACCGAAGTGCTTGCCGGCCTGCTCGCCGCCGAATGGAACGGCCAGGGCGAGCGGATCGATCCCTCCACCATGCCGCTCACCCGGCTTGCCAATGTCGCCATCGACCGCACACCGGCCACCCGCAAGGCGATGGCGGAAGAAATCGCCAAATATGCAGAGACCGATCTCGTCTGCCATCTGGCAGAAAGCCCGGCAGGCCTGCGCGAGCGCCAGGACGCTGGCTGGAAACCGTTACGCGAATGGGCAGGACGTGCGCTCGATATCGTGCTTGTGCCTGTCGAAGGCATTATCGCTTCGCCGCAGCCTGAAACCTCGCTCAAGGCAGCATATGATCACGCGCTCGCGCTGGATGATTTCGGCCTGACCGGCCTTGTCTGGGCGTGCGGGCTGTTTGGGTCTGCGGTGCTCGCCTTTGCTGTATTTCACGGAAAAACCGATGCAAGTTCTGCCTTTGACCTTTCGCGTATTGATGAAGACTGGCAAATTGAGCAGTGGGGCGAAGACGACGAAGCCGCCGCCGCGACAGCAGCGCGCAAACGCGATGCCGAAGCGATTGGCCGGTTCTTCGCTGCCCTGAGGACGAGCTGAAGGATCGAGCAAGGAGTACGCATGGCATTCAATAGTCTTCGTGTCCTTGTCGCCGCCATCCTGATCTCTGCGATGGCGGTCGTTCCCGCTGCTGCACAGGACGCCTGGCCGTCTTACGGCGTGATGAAGCTCGAAGATCACAAGGCGTATTTCCAGCCGGGCGCCTATCTCTCCTATTTGGACGAATTCGATATCACGCGCCGCGATGTCCTGCTCGATGTTCAATGGGAGGAGACCCACGGCCAGACCGTCGTTACGCAGACCTGGTCATCGCTCTCCGTGTCTGAGAATCATCTCGTAGACGACCCTAAGCCCTTCGCGAAGATGCTCTTCAAGCCGCAACCGTCCCCGTCGACCTGGCAGGCCTTTCGTTCAGGCTTTTCCTATTCCGTCAGTGAAAGAGAGGTCTTCGACGGAGAAGCTGAGACGCGCGTCTGGCTCTCGGACAATGACGATCTCACCATCCAGCCAGACGATGTCGAATGGGGCAGCGAAACTGAGTATTTCGACGCAGCGTTCCAGCAGACCGAAGGCGCATGCTGCATGTCCCGTGAAGACTATGCAAAAATCGCGATTGGCGACCATGTCACCAATTGCTCTTTCGTCGCGCACAAGACCTGGGAGGTCATGTGCATCTCACGCCATGTTGCGAGCGGATACACATGGCGGACTTTCGTCACGCGGCTCGAAGACGCGATCGGGTGACGGGCAGCGCGTATAGCGGCTCGCTCATCCCTCCAAGCATTCGCCTAACGCACCTGCTTGCGCTAGGTTCTCTCTGAAACATGCTGGAGATTCTTCATGAAACCGCGTCAGACCCTGCTCGCCGCTTTCGTCTTTGCTGCGCTCGCCGCCTGCGGCGGACCGGCTGAAAATGAAGCGGCAAAAGAGGCGCCAACCCCGCCCGCAGACACAGACCTCGCAGAGCTGCCAGGCAGTGAACCCGCAACCGGGGCGCAGACCCAGCCTGATGATCCGGCCACCGTCGCTGCTGCAAAAGAGGCCTGTTCGACCCTTTCGGCAGACGGGCTCTGCAATATAGAGTTCGGCATGAGCGAGAGTGAGGCGCGCGCGGCGTATCCCGGCGACCTCAACGGCGATGCCCGTGAAAACACGTCCTGCTACTATCTCCTGCCAGCCGGCGCCGGCTATGGCACGGCCTTCATGATGGTCGATGGCTCGGTCAAGCGCATCGATATCCGCGACACCAGCGTCGCCACCGCCGCCGGCGCCAAGGTCGGCATGCTGCTCGACGAGATCGACGATCTCTATCCCGGCGGCACACGCACCCCGAACAAATATGCGCCCGCCAATGAAGACCTGAAGGTCGATCTCGGCGATGGTGTTTTCGCCATTTTCGAGGAAGGCAATCAGGGCAGGGTGCGCGCCTACCGCCTCGGTATCGAGCCTGCGGTCAGTTTCGTGGAAGGCTGCGCCTGAACATTCAAGTGGCCTGTTCTGGCCCAACGAAGCAGCCTTACGGTGTAGCACATTGAAATAAAACAAAAAACAGTCTGAACAGAACTGAACGCGCCAGTCATGCTGGGTTGCAACACCATGTGCTTTTCTGCAGCCATGATGAACCGCATCATGAATACCCGAGTGGCAGCGCTGGCTTTGGCGGCAACCCCACTCACCGCACTCCCGGCGCTCGCAGATGCACCGGCCAGCACAACCGCTGTGGCCTCGCCTGCGCTCTCACTCAGCGTTGGCGATGCGTCCTTCTACGTCTCCATCGGACACGACCGCTGGCGCGGCCGAGACGGGCGCTATCATTCCCGTTCACGCTATGGCCAGGCCCCGTGGGAAACCCGTCAGCTTCGCCGCAGCGCGATGCAGCAATGCGCCGCCGAGATCCAGCGTCAGGGCTACCGCGTCGGGTATCGCGACATCGACATTGATGACGATATCCGCACCCGCCAGACCGGCCGTAACAGCTTCCTCGTCCGCTTCGACGATGTCGAGTTCGAAGGCCGCAGGCGCGAGCTGGAACGCGATATCTCCTGCTCGGTCAGCTATGGCCGCGTTGTTTCGCTGAGCGGTATTCCGCGGCCGGGCTCGCGCGGTTATGGCTATCGCAATAGTGGCTACGGCTACAGCTATGGCCACTCCGGTAATCGCGGCTATAGCTGGGGCAATCGCGGCCAAAGCCATTCCAGCTATGGCCGCAGCGACCGCCACGATAACGACCATGGGCGAGACCGCGGCCGGGGCCGGGACCGTGATGACGATCGCGGCCGGCGCACAGGACCTGGCGGTCAGCGTACCTATGGCGATGATGGTCTGAGAGGCGGGCGCCGCGGCAGCTAGTCCGGACCCCCCACCCCGTAAAAAGCCTTACAGAATGAAGGGCATGAGGGCAGGCTCCCGCAAAGACAGCCTGCCCTTTGGCTTGCGTCGCGGCCTCGAGTGCGTATCAAGGACACCGGAAACAGGTTGATGGAGTAGATCGCCCATGAAGGATGTCATCGAAGCCCTCGAAGCCAGACGCGAGGAAGCCCGTATGGGCGGCGGCAAGGACCGGATCGAGCGCCAGCACGCCAAGGGCAAGCTGACAGCGCGCGAACGCGTCACCATGCTGCTGGATGAGGGAAGCTTCGAGGAAACCGACATGTTCGTGGAGCACCGCTCCCACGATTTCGGCATGGAAGACCAGCGCATCCCCGGCGACGGCGTGGTCACCGGCTTCGGCACGATCAATGGCCGGCTGGTCTATGTCTTCTCCAAGGATTTCACCGTCTTTGGCGGGTCGCTCTCGCTCGCCCAGTCCGAAAAGATCGTCAAGATCCAGAAGATGGCCGCGAAGAATGGCGCGCCGGTGGTCGGCATTTTCGATGCAGGCGGCGCGCGCATCCAGGAAGGCGTCGACAGCCTTGCCGGCTATGCCGACATCTTCATGGAGAATGTCCTCTCCTCAGGCGTTATTCCGCAGATCTCGGTCATCATGGGCCCGTGCGCGGGCGGCGATGTCTATTCGCCCGCCATGACGGACTTCATCTTCATGGTGAAGGACACAAGCTACATGTATGTGACCGGCCCGGACGTGGTCAAAACCGTCACCAATGAAGAGGTCACCCACGAATCCCTCGGCGGTGCGTCCGTGCACGCCAAGAAGTCCGGCGTGGTCGATGGCGCCTTCGAGAACGACATTGAGACGCTCGTCCAGATGCGCCGCCTCGTCGACTTCCTGCCGCTGTCCAACCGCGAGCAGCCGCCGGTCCGCCCGAGCTTCGATGATCCGATGCGGATCGAGCCCAGCCTCGACAGCCTCATCCCGTCCAATCCGAACACGCCCTATGACATGAAAGAGCTGATCGAGAAGACGGTGGACGAGGGCGATTTCTTCGAGATCAGCCCCGATTTCGGCGCCAATATCCTCTGCGGTTTCGGGCGTATGGAAGGCTCGACCGTCGGTGTCGTCGCGAACCAGCCGATGACGCTCGCCGGCGTGCTCGACATTGACTCATCGCGCAAGGCCGCCCGCTTCGTGCGCTTCTGCGACTGTTTCAACATCCCGATCGTCACCTTCGTCGACGTGCCGGGCTTCATGCCGGGCACCAAGCAGGAATATGGCGGCCTCATCAAGCACGGCGCCAAGCTCCTTTTCGCCTATGCCGAAGCGACCGTGCCCAAGGTCACCGTCATCACGCGCAAGGCCTATGGCGGCGCCTATGACGTGATGAGTTCGAAACACCTTCGCGGCGACGTGAACTATGCCTGGCCGACCGCCGAGATCGCCGTGATGGGCGCCAAGGGCGCGGTCGAGATCATCTTCCGCAAGGATATTGGCGACCCGGACAAGATCGCCGCCCACACCAAGATGTATGAAGACAATTTCGCCAACCCCTATGTGGCCGCGAAAAAGGGCTATATCGACGACATCATCATGCCCCACTCAACCCGCAAACGCGTGGTGAAGGCGCTCCGGACCCTCAAGACCAAGAAACTCGAAAACCCCTGGAAGAAGCACGATAATATTCCGCTGTGAGTGGG
>NZ_JBARZC010000096.1:0-4394 GCF_049649345.1 Henriciella sp.
GTTCGAAGGAGAGGTAACAGCCCTGCCGGCCGATGGCCTCACCCTGTCGACGGCTTTCGCCTACACAAATGCGACCTTCGATGAATTCATTGGCGCGCCATGCTACCAGCTGCAGACCGCTGCTGAGGGATGCACCGGCACGCCAGCCGCCCAGGATCTGTCGGGCAAGGACCTTCCGAACGCGCCTCAATGGGTGATCAATGCGCTAGCCAGATATGAGCGCCCCCTGACCCAGTCGCTGGACGGCTTCGTTCAACTCGGCGTGCAGTATCGCGACGACGTCCAGTCCAGCCTGACCAATGATCCGCAGACGATCATTGATGCCTACACCCTGCTGGACCTGCAGCTCGGCGTCGCATTCTGGGATGGACGGGGCCGATTCTCGGTCTTTGGCAGAAACCTCACCGACGAGGCGTTCCCGGAGGCGATCACCGGCATGCCCTTTGATACCGGCGGTTACGCGCAGTTCCGCACGCTGGAAGCTGAGCAGACCTGGGGCGCAAAACTTTCGCTGTCCTACTAGTCCTCCCAAACTGCCGGTGCTTCTTTGGAAGCGCCGGTCTTCTTTTGAGGAATGAAATATGCTTTCCAGAGCGCTAGCCCTGTTGCCTCTCACGCTTCTGGCGTCGTGCGCCTTGGCAGAGGTACCGACCGATGCTGCCAGCCCCGCGGCGAATGAGGCGAGACCGAACATCATTGTCATCCTCGCCGACGATATGGGCTGGGGTGACATAGGTCTTAACGGGTCTGCCCTGACCCGCACGCCGAATATCGACCGCATCGGCGAGGAAGGCGTGCGCCTGACCCAGTTCTATGCAGGCTCGAATGTCTGCACACCGTCGCGCGCCGCCCTTCTGACTGGGCGCTATCCGATCCGCTCGGGCATGCAGCATGTGATCTTCCCTCACTCGGCAGACGGGCTGCCGCCCGAGGAGGTGACGATTGCCGAAGTGCTGAAATCTGCAGGCTATGCCACCGGCATGGTGGGCAAGTGGCATCTCGGACACCGGGACGAATTCTGGCCGACAAATCAGGGCTTCGATGAGTTCTACGGCGTGCCCTACAGCAATGACATGCAGCCCTTCGACCTCTACTCTCACAAGACTGTGGTGCAGTCGCCGGCCGACCAGAAGCAGCTCACGGACAATTACACGAAGGCCGCGACGGATTTCATCAGCACGCATGCCGATGAGCCCTTCTTTCTCTATGTCGCCCAGACCTTTCCGCACGTTCCGCTTTTCGTGCCGGACGACAGGGCTGGCGTGTCGGAAGCGGGGCTCTACGGTGATGTCGTCGAACATCTCGATGACGGGATCGGCGCGATCCTCGCCCGGCTGGACGAAGAGGGCATCGCCGATAATACGCTGATCATCGTCACATCGGACAATGGCCCGTGGTTTGAAGGCGATCCCGGTCATCACCGCGGCCGAAAAGGCGGCACGCATGAGGGCGGCTACCGCGTTCCATTCCTTGCGCGCTGGCCGGGTGCGATCGAGGCGGGCTCTCAGTCAGGTGCCATGACCATGAATATCGACATCCTGCCCACGCTTGCCGCGCTCGCTGGCGCAGCTGTGCCGGGCGACCGGCCAATTGATGGACGGGATATTTTTCCGGTCATGACCGGAAGTGAGCAGTCCCCGCACGATGTCCTCTTTTTCTATAACGGCAATGACATCGCCGCGGCGCGGAACCAGCGTTTCCGGCTTGTCCTGAATACGTACTACAAGGGCTTCTACGTGCCGTTTGAGCAATACGCCGCCGAACTCCTTTTCGACCTCGAGAAAGACCCGGAAGAACGCTTCAGCTATGTCCGCGAATATCCCGGCGTCGTCGAAGACCTCATGGCGAAAGTAACCGAGATGCGAGGCGAAACTGCCGGAATGGAAAAGCCGCCGATCAATCCTGCGCCACCTAAGGATGCCAACGTGCCGAAAGGACCAGTCCTGACGGCACTGTCAGACTAAACGGGCATTGAGCGACTGAGCTGATCTGGATAATTTCGTTCGGTGCTCAAGAACCCGTTTCGCTATTTCAATACGTCACCAGAAATCATCCGCTTGGCGATGATGATGTACGTCTGGTTTCCGCTGTCGTTGCGCAACGTTGAAGACCTGCTGCACGAACGCGGGACCGACGTTAGCCATGAAAGCATCCGTCACAGGTCGAATCGATTTGGCCCGATGCTCGCCGCGGAAATTTGGCGTAAGCGATCCCAATCCATGCGCCAGGTAACACAATGGCGATGGCACCTGGATGAGGTGTTTGTGAAGATAAACGGCAAGCAGCATTATCTCTGGCGCGCGGTTGATGATGAAGGTGAGGTGCTGGAATCGTACGTAACCAAACGCCGGGATCGCAAGGCAGCACTACGTTCTCTGAGAAAAGCGATGAAACGATACGGCGAACCAAAGGTCATTGTGACGGACCGCTTGGCGTCCTATCGTGCTGCCATGAAGGTGCTTGGAAATGCCGATAAACACGAAACAGGGCGACATCTCAACAACCGTGCCGAAAATTCGCATCTACCATTTCGACGACGGGAACGAGCGATGCTCCGTTTCAGGCAAATGCGAAGTTTGCAGAAGTTCGCTTCGGTTCATTCCTCCGTCCACAATCATTTTAATTATCAGAGAAACATCGAGCGCCGGCCAAGATTCAAAGACCTTTGTAACGCCGCTCTTTCCGAATGGCGGCAGCTTATTGCTGCCTAAACCTGCCTGTCTGCCAGCCAGCAGAGACGAGTTTTCATTTGTCTGACAACACCGTCACGCAGACCCTGATTTGAAGACCAGATCCGGGAATTCCCCAGATCGCCCGCCACTGGCGGGCTTTTTCTTGCGCTGCAGTCTCTGGCCGCCCGATTTTCCCTGCTCATCCCGCAATTTGAATGGATACACGAGCACTACGCGAAACAGTAGCAGGTGGCTGGAATTGTTCGTTGACCACATCCTTCGAGTGCCCTATCACGCCGCCTTCGCAGCCGGATTGCCCAGGTGGCGGAATTGGTAGACGCGCTACGTTCAGGTCGTAGTGATCTCACGGTCGTGGAGGTTCGAGTCCTCTCCTGGGCACCAGAAAATCAAAGAAAAGCGGTTATTTTACAAGGCAATATGCCGCTGCTCACTTGCCTCTGGTACGCAAACTGGTACACATGATGCCCTATTATGAGGATCCATGTGAAGTATCTGGTTACGCGCGGCGGCAAGCTTTACTTCCGGCGTCGCGTGCCTGGCCACCTTGTCGATCTGGTCGGAAAGCGGGAGTTCAAGAAGAGCCTCGGACTGGTCACCGGCCAAGAAAGCCGGGCAGCTGCCAAGATTGATCTGCTGGCGCGAGATACCGATCGCATTCTCGAAGAGGCTGAACGCGCAGCAGGCGCAAGCTCGGGAAAACTTGAACTCGCAGACCAGGCCTATGACTGGGCGCGCAGAGAGGACTTTCTAAAAGATGGTGCCGGAAAGACGGGCGGCCCCTACGAAGTCTCATCTTATGAGATTTGGCTAGACGAGCGGCTGAGGGCAGCCCTGGATCGTTCTGGCAAACGCCACGAAGACGAGCTTGGGCCGGAAGATTTCAATCCTGCGACCTGGGCCAAGATCCAGACGGCCAAGAAAGGAGACCGGCTCAAAGTGGCGGCGTCAGTTCGGGATGCAGCGCGGTCCTACGCCAAGCGGCATAAAGGCGGCGAGCTGCCGAAGGCCGAAGGGGCAGCGATTGAACAGTTCATTGAACATGCGGGCGACTTGCTGCTCAAGGATATCAGACGCGCCGACGTCCGCGATTGGATCAACTATCTGATCAAGACACGCCAGCAATCCACGGGAACCGTCAGGCGACGCCTCAACTCGATCAAAGCTGTCGTCAATCGTGCCATCGAGGATTTTGAGCTCGACGTTAAGAACCCCTTCGAGAAACAGAAGCTGCCGAAAGCGCCTATTGATGACGTCTCGAAGCGCCTGCCCTTCAATACAGCACACTGGAACAAACTCGAGGCCTACATTCGGAGAAAGCCGCCAGGTGACGAAACCGGAACAGTGCTTCGCCTGCTCGCTCATTCGCCTTGCCGTCCTCTGGAGATTGGCGGGTTGAACTGGAGTGATGTTTATCTTGATCACGAGGTTCCCCATCTCATGCTCCGTCCAAACGAATGGCGGGAGCTGAAGACCTGGTCGTCGGCACGGGATGTGCCCTTGACAGACGCAGCGCGAAAGGCGCTCAAAGCGTACTGGGAGCGGCAGGGGAGCCCGGTGGATGGCGCGGTCTTTGGCGAGGCGTGCAGAGACACTTCAGCGCTCTCAGCGCGGATAAACAAGGCGATCCGGTTAGCCGGTATCCCAAAATCGGAGCGCCTGGTCTCCTACTCCTTCAGACACAGCTTCGAGGAGGCCATGCGG
>NZ_JBARZC010000097.1:0-1698 GCF_049649345.1 Henriciella sp.
GGCTGTCCGAGCGCCTGCGCGCCGAGGGGCTCGAAGTGTCGGAGTTTCGCGGGCGATCAGTACTGCTCTGGCGTGCGGGAACGGGGCGCTGGTGAGACCCCGGTCAAATCAGCCGGTATTCGCTGCCGGGGGTCACAGGACCCTCCATCAATGCAACGGGATCGTATATCGCGGGAAATCCGCGAAGCGCCGCTTCGGAGGCGCGCCAGTCTTCTAGTTTTTTAAAAATATTTAGAAAGCCCGCTTTCTCCCGCCATTCATCGGTACGCTCGAGCATCTCGATCCAGTCCAAAGCCTCGACCACCTTCATCGACCAGTCGTCGAACGCCCGTTCCTCGATGTCGCACTCGGTTATGATCTTCAGGTTGCAATGGCGCGGATCGCCGGCGATGCGTTCCATCAGGTAGGCGATATCCAACTGCCGGCCTTCGAGGATCTGACAGAAAGTCAGGCCGCTCGAGAACAGCACGCCCGTCACCTCGAAACGGGCATTCTTGTAGGTGGCCCGGGCGGCGATCGCTTCAATCTCCAGCCAGCTCAACCGGTGGCTGGCATGGCTCTGATAGATGAGTCTATACATCGTCAAGACTTTCCTGCACGAACTGGTCTGAGCGCCGCGCAGCAGTTCTTGCGCCAACGACCCGTAGAATAGTGCGAAAGTTCTGCTGTTGTCTGAATTTGGACCAGCGCGCGCTGCCCAGACACATGCCCGGTTGTCGGGAGCTGCTGAAGGACGCAGTCCGCCACAGGGCCGTCGCCTCAACTGGTTGGTCGAAAGATCGCCCGGCCTGTAAGATGCACTCGCGCCAGCAGCGCCCGGATCCCGTAAGGTGGATTAAAGCGTCCCGCGCTTACGTTGAATCGGCGAGGCCTTCGCCACCTACGTGGAGACACAGCTTGCCCCAGAACTCGAGCCGGGAACGGTGGTCATCCTGGACAATCTCAGCACCCACAAGAATACTCGCGCCGCCCAGATACTCAAAGACCGAGGCTGCTGGTTTCTGTATCTGCCGCCCTACAGCCCAGATTTGAACCCAATCGAGATGGCCTTCTCCAAACACAAAGAGCTTCTGCGAGGAGCGGGTGCCCGCACATTCGACCAACTTCTCCAAGCTCTCGGCGAAATATGCGATCTCTTCACTCCAGATGAATGCTGGAACTACTTCCGGCATGCTGGATATGTCTCAAAATAAATGCAAGATGCTCTAGCGACCGGGCAGCCGCTGTCGTTCTTCGGCATCCTCGGGCTGATCGCGCTGTCGGGGATCGTCTTCAACAACGCCATCGTCCTGATCGACCAGATCGACATAAAGCGGGCCGCCAAGCCCCTGAACGACGCCATCATCGAGGCGGCGCGCAAGCGGTTCCGACCGATCCTGCTGACGTCGCTCACCACCGTCCTCGGCCTCGCGCCCATGGCGATCTCGGGCGGTACCCTGTGGGAGCCGATGGCGACGCTGATGATGGGCGGCCTCGGCACAGCCTCGATCCTCGCCCTCTTCTACGTCCCCGCGCTCTACCGCCTGCTGTTCCGTCCAGCTCCGGCCCCGCAAGGCAAGACGGCCCTTCCAACCCAGATCTGACCGGAGACATCCCATGCTGCCCACCTGGCTTACCCTGATCCTCTTTGCCTTCGCGACCGGCATCTTCGCCGTCCTCTCGGCCCTCGAAAATCCGATCTATGCGACGATATGGAAT
>NZ_JBARZC010000098.1:0-11658 GCF_049649345.1 Henriciella sp.
TGGCAGACAAGGGCTAGCGCCTTAGCTGTCGGTCTCGGCGCGCAGGCCGGGAATGCCTTCTACGGCAGTGAGCAGGCCCTCAAGCGACGCGGCCGCGGCAACCTTTCGGTCACGCTCGTCAAACAGCTCGAAGCCCTTATCTGTCTTGCGCAGCGGGAATTTGCGCCAGTGGGCGCGTGTGCGATAGAGCCAGACTTCTTCAGGTTCGGCGCCGGCCGCCGACCAGCCGGTCCAGACATGGTCGGCCGGAACACTGCGCCAGAGTTGATCGATCGCGTCGAGATCGGATTGGGAAAACGTCTTCATGAATGAAAGCACCCGCCAGTCATCAGAGCCTGAGACTAAGCGTCAGGGCCTGTCTGGCAATGCCCTTGGCGCAATCTTCATGCTGCTGTCAGGGCTGGGCTTCACGGTCTACATCGTGCTGTCGAAGACGCTGACCGAGGACGTCCACCCGGTTTTTCTCGCCTTCTGGCGCTCATTCATCGCCTGTCTCATTTCCGTGCCGGTGATTATGCGGGCCGGGATTGGCAAGCTGAAGACCCGGCATCCGGGCTTGCTGCTGCTGAGATCGCTGTTCGGAACCCTCGGCTTCACGCTGGCCATTGTGGCGATTTCGGCTGACTTCGATCTGACCTTCTCGCAGTTCAACGCCATCAGCTTTTCGCGCTCGCTCTTTGTCACGGTGTTGGCGGCAATCGTCTTGCGCGAGACGGTGGGCATCCACCGTTGGGGCGCGGTCGGGGTCGGTTTTCTTGGCGTTCTCATCATGGTGGTGCCGGGCGTCTTCATCTTCTGGGCCGCGAGCGGCGGAGACGGGTTCAGCCTCGACCTCGGGACGATGACAGCGATTGCCAGCGCCTTCTTCCTGGCCTTTGCGATCGTGCTCGTAAAATCGCTGAGCGCCGAGCTTTCGGCTGTCGCGTTGCTGACCTATGCGAATGTCCTGTCATCAGTCCTGCTGCTGCCCTTCGCCATCTATTACTGGTCGACCCCCGATCTCGAGACATGGGGCTGGATCATCGTCATGGCCGGCGTCGGTTTCGTCGCTCAGTATTGCTACATCTCCGCGGTCAGCGTTGGCGACGCCTCCTTCATCTCGCCGCTCGACTATCTCCGCCTGCCCATGGCGACCGTGGCCGATCTGATCATCGTTGGCATGTTGCCAGGGATGAATGTCTGGATCGGGGCCGCCATCATTATCGTGTCGGCCGCCTACATCACCTTCAGGGACCGCAACAAAAAGGCGCAGAAAGTCAAAGTTCTGACGGATCGCTAAATGGGCCATATGACCGGGTAGTGTGACGCAACTTTCTAAGTATACTGGACGCGCGTCATGGCTGAAAGGGGACCGGGAATGGACGAAAAAGCGCTTGATATTGGCTATGTGATCGAAACGACGATCAAGGTAATCCGCGAGCGGCTGACGGAGCTTCTTCTTCTGGCCGTCATCTTCATCGCCGTGCCCCAGATCGTCCTGTCCTTTCTGCTGTCGGCCATGTTCGATACTGCTGTCCAGACCGGATCCATAATGCCGAACTTTTCGTTCAGCCTGCTGATCGGGACGATTGTTGCCGCGCTCCTGCCCATTCTGATGCAAGCGGCTGCCGTCTTCACGACGGTTGAAGCGCTGACCGGGCGCCCGTCAGATGTCGGCCGGTCGGTCGGTGTCGCGCTGGCCGTGTTCCTGCCGCTGCTCGGTCTGTCGATTCTTATGGGGATCGGCCTGTCTATAGGTTTCATGTTGCTCTTCATTCCCGGGCTTATCCTGCTGACCTATTGGGCGGTGACCGTGCCCTCATTCGTGATTGAAGACACAGGGATCATCGGCGCGTTCGAGCGCAGCGCCGAGCTGACAAAAGGTCAGCGCTGGCGGATTTTTGGGCTGATGGTGCTGGTATGGGTCGTCTATATGATTATCGGCGCTCTTTTCAGCGTGCTCTCGCTCGGCAATGTCACGGCGCCAACCTCAACGCAGCCCTTTTCGCTGATCGGCGTCATCTTCAATACGTTGATCGCCATGATCAGCGCGATTGTCAGTTCTGTCGGTGTGGCTGTTCTTTATGTGCATCTGCGCGATCTGAAAGAAGGCACGTCGCCGGAGCGAATATCCGACGTTTTCGGCTAAAACGGCCCTGCCACGCCGTTTTCACGTGCGAATTGTGAACAGAACTGTTAATGTTCACGAGACCGCATTCCGTAAACGCGCTGGAGGCTCCCGATGCAGACCGTACTTGTCACCGGCGCGACCGGGTTCATTGCCTCGCACCTGATCATGAACCTTCTCGACCAAGGATATCATGTGCGCGGAACGGCCCGATCTGCTGCGAAGGGCCGCCGGCTGAATGAGGTCCTGTCGGCCCATGCAGGCCGCGACATCGATATCCCGCTGGTCGAAGCCAATCTCAAAGACGACGCCGGCTGGGCGGATGCGCTGAACGGCGTCGATTATGTCCAGCACGTCGCCTCACCCTTTCCGGCCGACAAGCCAAAAAGTGCGGACGAGCTCATCATTCCGGCGCGTGATGGCGCGCTTCGCGTGCTGAAAGCGGCGAAGGCCGAAGGCGTCAAGCGGGTGGTGATGACCTCTTCCATGGCGGCTGTCGGCTATGGCTTGGGCGACAAGCGTCCGGCCAGGTTTGATGAGACTAACTGGTCCAATCCGGACAATCTCAAGGACAACACCGCCTATACCAGGTCGAAGACGATCGCAGAGCGCGCGGCCTGGGACTATGTGAACGGCGAGGGCCAGGGGCTTGAGCTTGCGGTCATTAACCCGGTGGCCGTCCTCGGGCCGGCGATGAGCGAAGATGTCTCTTCGTCGCTACAACTCATCTCGCAACCGCTGGAAGGCAAACTCCCGGCCTATCCGAAACTGAGTTTCGGCGTTGTCGATGTGCGCGATGTGGCAGAAGCCCACGTCCGCGCAATGACGCTGGACGAGGCGGCGGGCGAGCGCTTCATTGTCGGCGACAGGGTGATGTGGATGGAGGAGATCGGCGAGGTTATGCGCCAGGCCTATCCGGACCGGAAAATACCGAAGGGGACGCTGCCGAACTGGGCCGTGCGTCTCTTCGCCAATTTGAATCCGTCGCTGAAACAGATCCTGCCGGAACTCGGAAAGGAGCGGGATTTCTCGAATGAGAAGATGAAAACCGTACTCGGCATGACGCCCATTCCGGCAGAAGACGCGATCAAGGCCAGTGCAGAAAGCCTGATCCGGCTCGGCATCGTCTGAAGCGCGCAAAGAAAAAGGCCAGCCCGTGGGCTGACCTCGTTCCGTCCCTGGTTATTTCTTCTGGCGGTGGGCTAGTGGCCCTTGCCGCCGCCGCAGACATGGCAACCGCCGCCGCCTTTTTTGCCGCCGCCCTTAAAGCCGCCGCGGAAAGTGAGCGAAGCTGCTGCTGAGGCCATCGCGCTCGCAGACGCGCTTGAACTTGCGCTTGCATAGGCAAAACCGCCGCCGCCGCCATAATATCCGCCATCAACGCCACTACCGACGCCGCCGCCGAACCCGCTAATGTCGATGCGCATACCACGTTCAACGACATTGTGTCGGCGAGGCGGCGGTGGAGCATAGCGTGGCGGAGGCGCAGGGCGCGTATCGCCGCAACACTCGCCGCCGGTCGTGTAGCGATTGACGTAAGTGCGCGTCTTGGAGTCATCGATGTACCGGCGAACAGTGCCGCCCGCATAGGCGGTGTGACCGGACGAAATGGTCTGGGCTTTTTGCTGCAGCGGCGGGCAGGACCAGGTGTCGGTCTCGGCATCCACCAGATAGCAGCCCGGCTCGGGCGGGGTCAGCTCATGGGCTTTCAGGGGCGCTGGGCCGCGATTGTAGGTTTTGTTGGCGTATCCATCCGCGACAGCCGGGGCTGCAAACAGGGCGATTGCGCCTGCGAGCACGGCAAGTCTGTAGCGTATTGGCATACAATTCGCCTCCTGAGCGAAAATGTCTGGCATCTGGTCACTGCGTCGCAAGCCTGAGGCCAGAGCGCAGTAAAATGGCTCGTGGAGGCGAGTGCAAACTGGTTAACCCGAGAAGGGAATCGGACACACGCGGGGCGTGCACCTGCGAGCGTTAGAAATCGTAGGTAATGCCCTTGCGCTCCCAGTCTCCAAAGCGGGTGGGCTCGCGATTCTTCGGGCCGCCGGATTCCTTTTCGCGTTCGGCTTCCAGCGCCTTTTCATGCTCGATCTGGGCCTCGCGGCGCGCCTGTGCTTCGGCGAGCGCGCGCTGGGCTGCGGGTGGTATGTCTTTGCTCATGATATTTCTGTCATTTGCCACACACATGACTCCCACATGCGTTAACACTTTCCATATAATCGCCTGTAAGAGATTAGAACCAGAACCCTGGTGATCAAGGAGCGGTCTAACCCGTGGGCACAACCAAGACATTCATCCTGCTGGCCGCAATGACGGCACTGTTCATGGCCGTTGGCTACCTCGTCGGCGGCGCGCTCGGCATGGGGATCGCTTTTGTGGTCGCGCTGGTGATGAACGTGTTCTCCTACTGGAACGCCGACAAGATCGTTCTGAAAATGCAGGGCGCGCGGGAAATAACCGACGAAGAGCGCTCGCCTGTCCTGCAGACATTTGCCAGTGACACACGGGCGCTCGCCGAACATGCAGGCATGCCGCATCCGAAGATTTACATCATCGATACGCCGCAGCCGAACGCATTCGCGACAGGGCGCGACCCGAAACATGCGGCTGTTGCCGCGACGACTGGCCTGCTCAACATGCTCAACCGCGAGGAAGTTTCCGGCGTCATGGCACACGAGCTTGCCCATGTTCAGCACCGCGACACGCTAACCATGACTGTGACCGCAACGATTGCGGGTGCGATCGGCATGCTCGCCAATTTCGCGCTTTTCTTCGGCAATCGCGAGCGCGGCGGCATTATCACCTCTATCGCGATCATGATCTTTGCGCCGATGGCCGCCGGCCTTGTGCAGATGGCGATCAGCCGGTCGCGCGAATATGAAGCGGACCGTCGCGGCGCCGAGATTTGCGGCAACCCGGCCTGGCTTGCGTCCGCGCTTGAAAAAATCGACCGCGGCGCGCGCTCGACGCTCAATAAACGCGCTGAAGCCAATCCGGCCATGGCGCACATGTACATCATGAACCCGCTCAATGGCCGCAGGGGCGACAGCCTGTTCTCGACCCACCCGTCAACAGCCAACAGGGTTGAGGCCCTGCGCAAGCTCGCGGCAGACATGACTGTCGGGTCGATGCCCGAAGCAGCGGCCGCGAATGAGCGCGCCACTGGGCCCTGGGGATGAGCGGCGCGAAATCTAGACAGGCGGCCGCCGATCTTCTCATAGAAACCCTCGACAATCGCCGGACGCTCGATGAAGCGATGGCGACCTCAGAGCTTTATGAGCGGCTGACAGGGCCTGACCGCGGCTTTGCGCGGGCCATGGCGAGCGCAGCGCTGCGCCAGCTCGGCCGGATCGACAAGGGGCTTGCGCCTTTCCTCAACCGCTCCATCGAAACAGCGACACCGCCGGCCCGAGCACTGCTCCGGATTGGCGCGGCGCAGGCCTGGCTGATGGAAACCCCGCCGCATGCTGTGGTCAGTGAGACGGTGGATGCAGCCAAAGGCTGGGCGCGGGCGAAATCGGCCTCCGGCTTTTTGAACGCGGTCTTGCGCAAGGCCGTGTCCGACCGCTCACATTTCGACAAGGCCCCCGTCACAGCGGTCTGGCCGGACTGGTTGACGGTCGCAATGATGACGAGCCTCGGCGTTGAGGACGCCGCAAAAATTGCCGAAGCGCAGCTCGATGAGCCAGACCTGCACCTGACACCGAAAGACCCGCAAAATGCTGGCGCGCTTGCCGCGTCGCTGGAGGGCGAGGCCATCGGGCCGGGCAGTGTCCGTGTGCCGACCGGGGGCGTCTCCGATATTGAAGGGTTCGAAAGCGGCGACTGGTGGGTGCAGGACGTGGCTGCGGCCTTGCCGGTCAGATTGCTTGGCGTGCAGCCGGGCGAGACCGTCTTCGACCTCTGCGCGGCTCCGGGCGGCAAGACCATGCAGCTGGCTGCCGCTGGTGCAAAAGTGACTGCGCTCGACCGCTCAAAGGCGCGGCTGAAGCGTGTTGAGGACAATCTGGAGCGCACAGGTCTTTCGGGCAGCGTCGATATCGTGGCCGACAAGGTCGAGGACTGGAGCCCGCCTGCGCCCGCAGACCGGATCCTGCTCGATGCGCCCTGCTCTGCGCTCGGCACGCTGAGGCGCCATCCGGAAGGGGCCTGGATCAAGGCGCCCGATGATATTGCGCGCTTTCCTGAAATTCAGGCGCGACTGATTGAGGCGTCGCTTCAAATGCTGAAGCCTGGCGGCACGCTCATCTATTGTGTCTGCACGCCGCTCAAGCGCGAAGGGGTAGAGGTCGTCGAAAAAGTGCTCGCCTCTGGCGGCTGCGCCCGGGCTGGTTTCTCGGCCGAAGACCTGGGCGAGTTCGCCAATGGCCTGACAGAAGATGGCGATGTCCTGACGTTGCCGAACGGCAAGTTCAGCCATGACTTCTTCTTTATTTCGCGTCTCACGCGAAACTAGACGCTCCAGAGCCAGAAATAACGGCAAATCGTCACAAAAAAGCCCGCTCGAATTCATATGCCGTTCAGCGGGAATTTCCGATACTTCGGTGTCCAATGTGCAAAGGAGCACGAAATGACAACTGAGACCAATACCGTAAAAACGCCGAGCAAGATGATGGCCGGCGCCTTCGCTGCCCTGACGCTCGCGCTTGCGGGTTGTGCCAGTGGCTATGGGGCCAACACCGTGAGTTCGACAGGTGTAGGCTATGCTTCAACCGTTCGCGAAGGCACTGTGACCTCTGCGCGTGAAGTCACGATCCGTCCTGACAAGTCGATTATCGGCGTTGCAACGGGCGCCGTCCTCGGCGGTCTTGCAGGCTCCGAGCTTGGCGGCGGCGACAAGGCCCAGACCGCCGGTGCTGTCGGTGGTGCCGTGCTTGGCGGTGTCGCCGGTAATGAGCTTGGCAAGGGTGTGAACACCCGCCGCGGCTTTGCCTATACGATCCGTTTCGACAGCGGCGACCTGAAAGAGATCGTCCAGGGAGGCGACATCTACATTCAGCCCGGCTCGCGCGTCTACGTCACCTTCGGCGCTGACCGCGTCACCGTGGCGCCGATGTCTGCCTACTAGAATGATCCGGTCCCGGTCTGCGAACCGGGCGAGAGATTGAAAGTCGAGAACCGCCGTCAGCCTTGTGCTGGCGGCGGTTTGGTTTTAGGCGATAGCCATGTCTGATGTCCTGATTTCTCCTTCGATTCTGTCAGCTGACTTCGCCAAGCTCGGCGAGGAAATACGCGCCATTGATGAGGCTGGCGCCGACATGATCCATGTCGACGTCATGGATGGCCATTTCGTCCCCAATCTGACCTTCGGCCCGCCTGTCATCGAAAAGCTGCGCCCGCACACCGACAAGCCGTTCGATGTGCATCTGATGATTGCGCCGGTAGACCCCTTTATCGACGCTTTCGCCAAGGCCGGGGCGAACATATTGACGGTTCACCCGGAGGCCGGCCCGCATATCCATCGCACGCTGCAGGCGATCCGCGCGGCTGGCATGAAGCCGGGCATTGCGATCAATCCCGGCACGTCTGCAGATGTGGTCGATCCGATCATCGATGATATCGATCTGATCCTGGTGATGTCGGTCAATCCGGGCTTTGGCGGCCAGAGCTTTATCGACAGCCAGCTGCGCAAGATCGATGCGTTCCGCAAGAAAATCGACGCAAGCGGGCGTGACATCATCCTTGAAGTGGATGGTGGCCTTAATCCTGCAACCGCACCAAAGGCCATCGCTGCAGGTGTGACTGCCATCGTCGCCGGGTCAGCTGTGTTCAAGGGTGGACCCGACCAGTATGCTGGCAATATCGCGGCGCTGCGCGTTAGATAAGGCGAGCCGTTTCAGGTGATCAGGCAGGACATGTCAGTCGAGTTTGCAAATTCAGGCCCTGCGCACCGCCGGTCACCGGAGGAAGACGCGGAGTTGTGGTCGAAGCTGACCGGCAAGAGCGGCGAGGAAGCCACAGCCAGCCCTATCCATAGATTGAAAATTGCCGGCACAGCGCCTGAAGGGTTCGGGCTCTATCCGCGCGCCATTGTGCCTGCCGACGACATGCGCGGCGAAAGCCTGATGCGCGATGTCTGGCGGATCGGCATGGACAAGATGGAAATGCCGCCCGGCCGCCCGCCCTGGGCTGCTGAGCTTCCGTCCCGGCACTTCTCAGACCGCCTGCACCGTTTTGACTGGCTCTGCGACGTGTTCACCCAGGGCGACGCCGGCGCAGACCGGGCGCGTTTTCTGGTCGATGACTGGATTGAGAATTTCGGCCGGTTTCATGGCTTTGCCTGGCGCGCAGGCTGCACTGCAGACCGGATCTGGAACTGGATGGTGTGCGGACCGGCGCTGTTTGAAATGGGCGGGGAAGAGGCTGTGCACCAGCGGCTCGATGTGCTGGCCCGGCAGGTGCGCCATATTGAATCGCTGTATGACGACTGCATGGAGCCGGCCGCACGCTGGCGCATTGCGGTCGTTCTCGTCCTCAATTCAATCTGCCTGAAACGCGGCAAGGGACTGCCTGAAGCGCTCGCGCGGCTCGAGCATGAATGCACCGCCCAGATTCTTCCCGACGGCGGACATGTGACGCGTGCGCCGGCCCGCGGGCTCCGGTCCATGATTGAGCTCTGTGTGCTTCGCGATGTGATCGAGCGGTCCCAAAGAAGCGTTCCGGCCTTTGTTCAGAGCTGGATTGAGCGGCTCGGCGGAATGGTCGGGTTTTTCCGCCTCGGTGATGGCGCGCTTCCGCCTTTCAATGACGGGCATGAAAGCCTGCCGGAAACGGTGGATGCCGCGATCAGCCAGCTTGGCAAGTCGCCGCGCGGCTTCACGGTTGCGCCGAAATCGGGGTTTCACAAACTCGCCAAGGGATCGACCGTACTGCTCCTCGATGCCGGCAGTGCCCCCGAAGAACCGTTCGGGGACTGGGCACATGCCGGCGCGCTCGGCTTTGAAATGCACGATGGCCCGGCCCGGTTGGTGACCTCGTGTGGTTTCAGCCCGGAAGTGGACGTCGACTGGCAGGAGGCGGTGCGCCGCACCAGTGCCCATTCCACGCTGATTCTCGCCTCTGAAGATTCGGCCTCATTCGGTCGAAATGACGAGACTCGGCTGACTTTTCCGACCGGGCCAGAGGGCATTTCTGCCAAACGGCTCGAGGAGGCTGACGAAATCTGGCTCGATGCGCAGCATGGCGGTTACAAAAAGCAGTTCGGACTGCTGCATCGCCGCCGTCTGTTCATGTCCGGCAATGGCCGCAGGCTTGCCGGCGAGGATTCGCTGGCCCGGCCTGTGTCACAAGGCGCTGCAGAAACCGACAGGACCGTGCCGTTCGTGATCAGATTTCATCTTCATCCCACTGTCTCGGTGATGATGGGAGACACTTCCATTAGACTTGAGACAGAATCCGGGGCAGTGTGGCGCTTCAAGACGAGCCATGAAGCGGCTCGTATCGAGAAAACGGTTTATCTCGGGCGTGGCGTGATAGAAAAATCTTCCCAGATTGTCCTTAGCGGACGTGCACAACCAGAAAGCGATGGGTCCGGCCCGCCAAACTGCGTGCGCTGGGCCTTTCTGAAGGACACTCCTGCATGACGCCGCGCGACGAAGCCCGGCGCGCCATGGCGATCACCCTTGGCTTTGACACAGGCGCGGCCGGTTTTGCGATGGCCGTTGCAGTGTCGTCGCGCTGGCTGTCAACGGGCGGGGCGCCGCCCAATGCGTTGCAATCGGGCCTGATGGCCACGGCGACCTTCGCCCTTGTGGGCCTTGCCTCCTTCTACCTGCTTCGCGTTCACAGACAGGTCTGGCGCCATTCCGGCTGGACCGATGCGGTCAAGATCATCCAGGCGGTCGGCCTTGCGACGCTGATGTTCCTGCCGGTCATGTTTCTCTGGAACCGGCTGATCGGCTTTCCGCGAAGTGCGATTCTGATCGCCGATGTGGTCTGGCTAGCCATCATCTTCCTTGGCCGGATGATTGCTCTGGGGCGCTCGACCCGCCGGCCTTTCCAGATCTTCTTCTCGCGTGTCCAGCCGAATGCGCCGATCGCGCTTTTGATCTCGAAATCGATTGAAGCGCCAGCCGTGCTGCGCTCGCTGAACCAGGACGACAAGGGGGCGAAAGTCCGCGTGCTGGGGCTGCTGGAGCCAGATGGCGCCGAGTTTGGCCGGGCTATTCGCGGCGTTCCTGTGATGGGCGGGCTCGACGATCTCGGCAAGGTGCTCGACCTGCTTGCCGTACGCTATGGCCGCACGCCGCTCGTTGCTGTGTCCGGCTCGGCGCGCGAGCGCCAGTACATGACGCAAATTCTCGAAGAAGCGGCCAACCGCAAGACAGAAGTCATGTCGCTCGATGCAGGGCTCGATGGCGGCGCGATGCTGCCGGTCCGCCCGGCTGACTTGCTCAAACGACGCGAGCGTGTCCTCGACAGCCGCCCTGTTGCAAACCTGATCGAGGGCTCACGCGTCTTCGTGACCGGCGGTGGCGGCACGATCGGGTCCGAGCTTGCCCGCCAGTGCGCGGCGATGAACCCCGATTTGCTGACCCTTTTCGATTCCTCTGAATACAATCTCTACGAAGCCGACCTGTCCCTGCGTAGCGAGTTTCCGAATGTCCGGATCCAGTCAGAGCTTGGCGATGTGCGCGATGACATCCGGCTTGGCCGGGCGATCCGCGATGCCGATCCGGACGTGATAATCCATGCCGCCGCGCTGAAACACGTGCCCCTGATGGAGCACAATGTCTGCGAAGCCATCCTGACCAATGTCGGCGGGGCGGTTAAGACCGCGAAGGCGGCCATTGCGGGTGATGTGGCCAAGATGGTCTTTGTCTCCACCGACAAGGCCGTCCATCCGGACAATGTCATGGGCGCGACCAAGCGGCTCGCCGAAATCGCCGTGACTCGCCATGCGCGCGCCTCAGATCTCGCCGTGTCGATGGTCCGGTTCGGCAATGTGCTCGGCTCTTCGGGGTCGGTTGTGCCGCTGTTCGAGCGCCAGATTGCTGCCGGCGGCCCTGTCACCCTGACCCATCCGGATGTCACGCGCTACTTCATGACGGTGGAAGAGGCCTCGGCCCTGGTTCTCCAGTCGGCGACGCATAATGGTGCGCCGGGCACCTCGTCGCTCTATGTGCTGGATATGGGCGAACCTATCCGCATCAAGGCGCTCGCTGAAGCGATGATCCGGCTGAAGGGGCTTGTTCCCGGCCGGGACATCGAGATCAGGACGACCGGGCTCAGAGCCGGCGAAAAGATGCATGAAATGCTGACCTATAATCACGAAGAGGTCCACGCGATCGGCATTGAAGGCATCTACAAGGTCGCCTCAGAGCAACAGTTCGCCAATGATTTCGACGAAGAGCTCGACGAGCTCCTCGATCATGCGCGCAATCGCCGGCGCGAAGAAGCGATCATGTCGCTTTCAAAGCTTGTTCCCGAGTACAAACCCAAACATATGCGCGAGTGAGACAGTCTGCTCTGTTGACCTCGGTCTCGCCCGTGTTACGGCAGCGCCAGACCGGCCCTGTTGCAGAGAAAGTCCCGCCATGTCCGAGCGTTTC
>NZ_JBARZC010000099.1:0-2775 GCF_049649345.1 Henriciella sp.
TCTGGGCAGGGCCCGGCGATGGACCGAACCCCTATCTCGCTTGGCTTCTCTATTCCGACGCCGCCATCGTCACCGAGGACAGCGCCAATATGCTCTCGGATGCGGCCTGGCATGGACTGCCGGTCCACATCGCAAAGCTCGAAGGCTCCAATCCGAAATTCGACCGGCTGCATGAAAGCCTGATCCGGCGCGGCTGCGCCCGCTGGTTCGAGGGCGGGCTGGAGCAATGGGCCTATGAGCCATTGCGCGAGGCCGACCGTGTGGCAGACGAAATCGTGAGACGCCTGCTCGCGCGCCATCCGCAGCCGGCCCTGAAAGACGTCAAGGATGGCAGCGTCGTTGTGCCTGACTGGCTCTAAGGCTATGGAATAACATTTCTAAATCATTGTTTTTACATCAATTTTATTGACTTTTCGCGATCGATCCACGACATGGAGATCATGGGACACGAGCATTCACACGCGCATGATCACGGCCATGGCCACGAGCATTCCCATGCGAACATCGATACCGCTGATGCCCGCAAGCGCGTTGCGATAGCGGCGTTCCTCACCTTCGGCTTCATGATTGCCGAGGTGGTTGGCGGTGTCGTTTCAGGCTCGCTTGCGCTACTGGCCGATGCGGCGCACATGCTCACTGATGCAGGCTCGCTTGCCCTTGCCTGGCTCGGCTTCAAACTGGCGGAACGGCCGGCTGACGACCGGCGCAGTTTTGGGTGGGCGCGGTTCAAGATCCTCGCAGCCTTCGTCAACGGCATCACGCTGCTCGCGCTGGCCGCATGGATCTGTTTTGAAGCCATACAGCGCCTGGTTTCACCCGAACCTGTGATGGGCAGCGTCCTCATGGGCGTCGCCGTCGTCGGACTTCTGGTCAATATCATCGCCTTTTACCTGCTGCATGGCGGCGACCAGGAGGATCTCAACTTACAGGGGGCGCTCTGGCATGTGGCCGGCGATCTGCTCGGCTCTGTCGCCGCGATCGCGGCAGCCCTGGTCATCATGTTCACCGGCTGGATGCCGATCGACCCGATCCTCTCCATGCTCGTCGCCCTCCTGATCATTGTCGCGGGCGTCCGGATTACGCGGAAATCAGCTCACATCCTGATTGAGGGCGTCCCGTCAGGCCTCGAACCTGCAGACATCAAGGCCGATCTCGAAGCGAATATCGAAAATGCCGAGGAGGTCACCCATGTCCACGCCTGGGCCCTGACCGAGCAGAAACCCCTTGTCACACTCGAAGTCGTGGCGCGCGAAAACGTCTGCCTCGACACT
The DNA here is from genome assembly GCF_049649345.1 of Henriciella sp. Taxonomy (GTDB): domain Bacteria; phylum Pseudomonadota; class Alphaproteobacteria; order Caulobacterales; family Hyphomonadaceae; genus Henriciella. The sequence goes on from NZ_JBARZC010000099.1 coordinate 1,272, forward strand.
TTGAGGCTCGCTGTAAAAGCCCGCCTCAAGGAGCATTTCGGCGTCAGCCATGCGACCGTGGAAGTGCGCAAGCCTGTGCAATAGTATCCCTTCACGCCCTGTTGAGCAGGGCCGGGGGTTTATTCAAAGCGCAAGAATCCCCATACCTATGGGCCGGACACGAGAAAAAGACTGGAACGGGTGATGAGCGAGACAATCCATTCAGAAATCCTGATCATAGGCTCCGGCCCTGCTGGCTGGACCGCGGCGATCTATGCCGCCCGCGCCATGCGTGACACCCGGGTTGTGGCCGGCCTGCAGCCGGGTGGCCAGCTGACCATCACCACGGACGTCGAGAACTATCCCGGCTTTTCCGAAATCCAGGGCCCTGAGCTCATGGAAAAGATGCGCGAGCATGCCGAGAAGATGGGCACACACGTCTCCGAGGATCACATCTCGGAAGTGAATTTTGACACCCGCCCCTTCAAGGCCATCGGCGAAAGCGGCGTCACCTATACGGGCGACGCGGTTGTCATCTGTACGGGCGCGCAGGCCAAATGGCTTGGCCTGCCGACCGAGCAGAAATTCCAGGGTTTTGGCGTGTCTGCCTGCGCGACCTGCGACGGCTTCTTCTACCGCGAAAAGGAAGTGCTCGTCATCGGCGGCGGCAATACGGCCGTCGAGGAAGCGCTCTTCCTGACCAATTTCGCCTCCAAGGTCACCGTGGTTCACCGCCGCGACAGTTTCCGCGCCGAGAAGATCCTGCAGGACCGCCTGTTCAAGCATCCCAAGGTCGAGATCCTCTGGGACACAGTGCTCGAAGAAGTGATCGGAGACGAGAACCCGCTCGGCGTCACCGGCGCGCGTCTCAAGAATGTGAAAACCGGCGAAGAGTTTACCCGCGATGCGCACGGCGTCTTCATCGCCATCGGCCATGCGCCGTCCACAGAGCTCTTCAAGGGCAAGGTCGACATGAAGGCCAATGGCTACCTCATCACAGAGCCCGGCACGACCAAGACGAATATTCCCGGTGTCTATGCCGCGGGCGACGTGACAGACGAGACTTATCGCCAGGCGGTCACGGCGGCTGGTATGGGCTGTATGGCTGCGCTGGAAGCTGAACACTGGCTTGAGGAACAAGCCGCTATCGAGGACGCCGTCGCTGCCGAATAGTCCTGCAAATGGCTGCTGGACGCGCTGGAAACTGCGGTTAAAAATGAGGACATGTTGAGAAAAATCGTCGTTTCGCTGGTCGTGTCTGTAGGGCTTTTGTCGGCCCCGGCCGCAGCTGCAGACGATTTCAGCGACGCCGTCGATGCCTACCTTGAGGAAGACTACAGCCAGATTGACGTGATCGCCCGCCATGCCGATGACGGTGTGCCCGAAGCGATCGCCCTGCTCGGGCGCGCCTATGTCAACGGCAATGGCCTGGAGCCGGACTTGCCGCTAGGGCTGGCCCTGCTCGAACAGGCGGCCACGCTCGGCGAAGTGTCGTCCGCGATACAGCTCGGGCGGGCCTATGAAT